>JAKLEF010000156.1 GCA_022703195.1 Candidatus Fermentibacterota bacterium
CCCGACCACGCCCCCAGGCTGGAGGCCTACGACGTGGAATCCTTCTACAGCCCCGCGCGCGAGATAGGCGGGGACTACTACGACTTCTTCGAACTGCCCGAGAACAACCTCGGGCTGGCGGTCGGCGACGTGACGGGGAAGGGCATCCCCGCGGCCCTGACCATGGCCAGCCTGAAGGGCAACCTCAACGCACAGGTCCAGAACGTCTATTCGATCAGCGAGATAATGCGGCGTGTCAACGACTCGATCTCGGCAGGGGCGGAGGGCTCCTCCCTCGCCGGCCTCTTCTACGGAGTGCTGAACCTGGACAGCGGCCTCCTGACCTACGTCAACGCCGGCCACAATCCTCCGGTGCTGGTGAAGAGGGAGGGCCAGACGAAGCTGCTCACCGAGGGCGGGCTCCTCCTCGGCGCCGTCCCTGGAGCCGAGTACGAGCACGGCTTCATGAACCTCGAGACGGCCGACGTGCTGATCCTCTACACGGACGGCATCACGGAGGCCATGGACCGGGATGGGGAGGAGTTCGGCCTCTCCCGCCTCGTGGATGTGGCCCTGAGATCGAGGGACCTCTCGAGCAGGCAGATAGTCTCCAGGATCCTGGATGCGGTGAAGAGGCATTCGGCCGGGCAGCCCAGAGCGGACGACCAGACGCTGGTCGTAGTGAGGCACAGATGATCCACAACGTTTTCGTCCTGTCTGATTTCGGATCCAGGGACACCTACTGCGGCCAGATGAAGGCGGCCCTCCTCGGAGCTCTCGGAGGGGAGGCGAACCTCGTCGACCTCACGTGCAGCATCCCGCCGGGCGACATCCGCGGCGGGGCGTTCGACCTCATGGTGAGCCTGCCGCGCCTTCCGCGCGGATCGGGCGTGCTGGCAGTGGTCGATCCCGGCGTGGGCACCTCCCGGAGGGCGATCCTCGCCGAGTGCGGGGGATGCGTGACCGCCTGCCCCGACAACGGGCTGTTGAGCTGGGTGGACACCGAGAGGGCCTTCTCCCTGCCGATGCCCGCGCACGCCTGCAGTCCGACCTTCCACGGCAGGGACATCTTCGCGCCCGCCCTGGCAAGGGCGCTCTCCGACAGGGGCTGGATGGAATCGCTCGAAGCGGTCGACCCGGCCACGCTGGTGAGGTTCCCGAAGGGCTCGGCCTCGGCCAGGGGAGACCTGCTCGATGTCCCGATAGCGAGGGTGGACGGTTTCGGCAACTGCATACTCTGGCTGACGTGGGAGGATCTCGGCGGGCGCGAGCCCGTCGCCCTGAGGAACCCGAGGGGCAGCAGCTTCACCCTGAGGCCGGCCGACACCTACGGTCCCGCGCGGCCAGGCCTCCTGCTCCTCGAAGGGAGCTGCGGCCTGCTCGAGGTCGCCCTCAGCGGGGGCAGCGCCTCGTTCTTCACGGGCCTCTCGGAAGGCGACACGGTCGAGGTGAGCTTCCCGGGATGAATCGGGTCGCCCTGCTCCTGCATCTCTACCAGCCTCCCACCCAGGACGCGGAGACCCTCGCCCTGGTCGACCGGGAATGCTATGCGCCCCTCGCCCGTGCCCTGGCCTCCACGGGTGCGGGGGTGACGCTCAACATCAACCTGTCCCTGACCAGGCGGCTCTCCGAGAGCGCGCCCGGGACCCTCGAAACCCTGGCGGGCGCCCGGGGATTCGAACTCTGCACATCGGGGGCATACCACCCCATACTGCCCCTGGTGCCTCCCTCGGAGGCCGAGAGGCAGATCGGGCTCAACACCGAAGGGAACGCCTCCTTCCTGCCGGGCAGGGAGATCCGGGGCGTGTTCCCTCCCGAGATGGCCTGGGATCCCTCCCTCGCCCCCCTCTTCTCCCGCCTGGGGCTGGGCTGGACGATCACCGACGACATCCCCTGGGTCCATTCCGGCAGGCAGGCCCCGTTCGACTGGATACCCTCGATGGGCGGGCTGCGCATCTTCCTGCGGAGCAACTTCTGGAGCAACAGGATAGCGTTCCACGAGACCGACGGGGGATCCACCGCCCTGCGCCTGGTGGACGGGCTCTCACGCTGGTCCGGCGGCCGTGACGCGTACATCGTCATCGCCCTCGACGGGGAGACCTTCGGACATCACAGGAAGGGAGCCGTCGAGAGATTCCTCTTACCGTTCCTAGAGACGGTCACGGAAGCCGGCGGAGCCCGGCTCTCGACCCTCTCCGAAGTGGCCGGCGCGTTCCCTGCACGCGAGGGGTACGTCCCGAGCGGTTCATGGTCCACCACTCCGGCCGACCTCGACAGGGGAGTCCCCTGGCCCCTGTGGAGCGACCCCGACGTTCCGGACCACTCCGCCCTGTACGCGCTCAGGGACCTGGTGCTCCCGTGGGCGCGGGAGTGCGCAGGAAGGGATGTTGCGGCCCTCGCCGACGGGATGTTATACTCGTGCCCGTTCTGGTGGGCCGCAGGCGGCAGGTACGATGCCGTCCAGGTCCGCAGGGGCGTCGGATCGATGCTGGAGGCTGCATTCGCGGCCTTCCGCGAGACAGGCGACAGGAAGAGGCTCGACGCGGTCCTCGCGGCGGCGGGGGCCGTTCCGTCCATGAGCAGGAGAGGATAGGCAATGCCGAAGAAGGATCGCAGCTTTACCGCGAAACTCGCCCACGAGGTGAGGACGATCGCTCACGAGAACTGCCCGGTGTGCGGCAAGGACAGGGTTCCTGTCGTGCACTACGCCTCCGTCACCGACGACCAGGGGAACTGGCGTCCCCAGCGGAGAAGGATCAAGCTCTGCGACTGCAACAGGAAGCAGATCTACGGCTGAACCACAGCCTGTCCCGCTCGAGGGGGTTCTGTTCCTGACCGCGGGATGCGGCACCAGGGCGGAACCCCTTTCCTTTCTCAGGCCCAAATCGCTCCTTCCGTGGGGAGCGGGAACGGTCCTGGGGAGACTGGCAGCCTCCTTCGGCGCCCTGGGACCCGGCAGGATGCTGGCCAACGCCTCCAGGTGCCCCGATCTGGTG
This sequence comes from Candidatus Fermentibacterota bacterium, assembly GCA_022703195.1. Lineage (GTDB taxonomy): Bacteria > Fermentibacterota > Fermentibacteria > Fermentibacterales > Fermentibacteraceae > Fermentibacter. Next base: position 2,976 of record JAKLEF010000156.1, read on the forward strand.
AGGCGGACGGTCGAGGAGGCCGCGGGGTCGGAGTGCGGGATCCTCTTCGAGAACAGGCCGCTGGGCGCCTGCAGGACGATCGCCGGACTCGCCGGCGCGGCCCGGGGGACATGGTTCGTGGTGAACACGGACATGGTGACGGATGCCGACCCGGGAGCGATGCTGGCGGCCCACCGGAGTTCCGGCAGCGACTGGACCGTGCTCGCCGGCCCCCCCCTCGATGGATACGGGAGGCTCGCGGCGGGGGGTGACGGTTCGTTCGGATGCGGGCCCTTCGGGATGCACTACTGGGGCATCTCCATCATGGAGCCTGGTGTGTTCGGGCTGGCTTCGAGGGTGCCCGGCGCCGGGATGTTCGACGGGCTCGCCAGATCGGCCTCGGAGGCCGGGATGAGGCTCGCGGTGCACGAAGCCGGACCCGGGGCCTCGTGGATCGACACGGGCTCCGTGGAGAGCTACAGGGCGGGGCTCCTCTCGACGGGTTCCTTCGTCCACCCGGAGGCGGTCGTGGAGGATGGAGCCGCGCTCTCGGGCCGGTGGTTCGTGGGCAGGGGCTGCCGGGTGCGGAGAGGATCGCGGCTCGCCGATTCGGTGATGCTCGACGGATCGGAACTGGCTGGAGGGGAACTGGTCTCGTCGGTGCTCCCTTGGGACGAGGTGCGCGGCGGCTCGCCACCCGGTGCCGTAATGGAGTAGACTCTGACCCGTGCGGCGGTTCGGACCGCCGACGGGCTTTCTCGTGGAGCCAGGGTGATGTCTGAGACCGGTACTCTCGGGATGTTCGAGGAATGGGTGCGGAGCAGGGTGGGGCCCGTCACGGGGTTCACCCCGCTGGCCGGCGACGCGTCCCGGCGGTCCTTCTTCCGGGTCGTCACGCAGTACGAGTCCTTCATAGCGATGGAGAGCGGCAGGATCCCGATGGACTCCTGGGTCGACATCAACAACCTCCTGCACTCCAGGAAATTCCCGGTGCCCGAGCTCTACTTCACGGACATCCCCGCCGGCTGGGCCATAATGGAGGACCTGGGCGACACGAGGCTCCTGGATCTGCCTCCCGCGGGCTACATGAAGTCGCTGGGCGACGCCCTCGAGCTCCTCGAGCGCATGCAGAGGGAGCTAACGCAGTCCGAATGCGCCGAGTCGATCGCGGGGAGGCGCCATTTCACCGCGAGCTTCTTCGCAGCCGAACTCGACCACACTCTCGAACACCTCTTCTTCAGGCTGCTCCGCGTCCCGCCCGACGAGGTGAAGGCCCTTCAGGAGCATTTCCGGAACCTCTGCGCTCTGGTTTCCGAAGGTCCGCGGGTCTTCGCCCACAGGGACTTCCACAGCGCGAACCTGATGATCAGGTCCGGCTCGGTGGTCATGGTGGACTGGCAGGACGCGCGGTTCGGCCCTCCCGAGTACGACCTGGTCAGCATGCTGAGGGACAGCTACGTCGACATAGGCTCCACATGGGAGACCCTCGCGAGGAAGTTCCTGCACTCCACGGGGAGGTCGAACCTGTTCAGGGTCGCGGCCTGCGCCTGCCAGAGGAGCCTGAAGGCCGCCGGGACGTTCGCCTACCAGTACAGGGCCTTCGAGCGGGCCGGCTATCTCGACTCCCTGCCCAGGACCATGAGATACCTCGATGACTACTCCAGGCTGTGCCCCAGGCTGAAGCCCCTGGTGGACGACGTGTACAGGATTCTCGACACCCATACCGGGGAGATCGACCTGACCTCCTTCAGGGAGGCCGACTCTCCCGGATTCCCGGGCAGACCCGCCCACGGAGCATGATGAAGAAGCGCATTCTCACGGGCGACAGGCCCACCGGGGCCCTCCACCTGGGCCATCTCGTGGGCTCCCTCCTCAACAGGGCCGCCCTGCAGGACCAGTACGAGACTTTCATCATAGTCGCCGACGTGCAGGCGCTCACGACCAACTTCGACAGGCCGGACCGCCTTTCGGACGACGTCAGGCAGGTGGCCCTGGACAACATCTCGGCCGGGCTCGACCCGGAGAAGTCGGTCATGTTCGTGCAGAGCATGGTCCCGGGGATCGCCGAGCTGACCGTGTTCTTCTCCATGCTCGTCACGGTGAACAGGCTCAGGCACAACCCCACGATCAAGTCCGAGGCCGGCTCGTACGGATACACCGACATGACCTACGGCTTCCTGGGGTATCCCGTCAGCCAGGCAGCGGACATCCTCTTCTGCAGGGCAGACCTGGTGCCCGTGGGGGAGGACCAGCTCCCGCACATCGAGATGACCAGGTTCGTGGCCGGGAGGTTCAACGAGCTCTACGGCCCCGTCTTC
>JAKLEF010000157.1 GCA_022703195.1 Candidatus Fermentibacterota bacterium
CTCGAGCAGGGTGGTCCCCGGCACGGGATCCCCCCCTACGCAGATGACTGCCGAGACCCCGGGCCCGGTGTCGCCCCAGAGCTCGCCGTATCCCCCGCCCGGGAGGGGACCGGGGAGATGGGGCCTGCAGTGGAAGGCGCCCAGGAGCTGGGAGAGCCCCCCCGAGCGCGAGATGATCCCCACGCAGCCCGGGAGGTAGTTCTTCCTGGCCCACGATGCACCGCCCCCGATGAGCCCGAAGAGGCAGCCCGACGTGTCGAGCATGCCGACCGTGTTGGGTCCCACGATCCTGAAGCCGCCTTCGACCGACATCTCGCGCATGAGCGCGGCATCGTGCGAAGCGACCCCGTCGGCGGTATGGACCATGAAGCGTATCCCGGCCGCGGAAGCCTCCCGCGTGGCCTGCAGAACGGCTCCGGCCGGGACGAAGAACACGGCCGAGTTCAGGCCGGGGACCGCGGAGACGGCATCGGCGCAGGAATCGAACACAGGGATGCCGTCGACCTCCTGGCCGCCCTTGCCGGGAGTGACTCCGGCGAGCACCCTGGTGCCATATCCCGTCATCACCCTAGTCGTGCTCTGGCCCTGCTTGCCCGTTATCCCGAAGACGACCACGCCGGGGTCGTCGATTCCTGCAAGGTGTCCGAGAATGCCAGCCATGTCCTCACTCCACCTCCGGCATTTCCAGTTCGATGAACAACCCGGCTGAGCCGTCGAGAAGGCAGGCCGCCTCGCACATCAGGCAGCCCGTGCAGCGCTGGCCCTCCGCCTTCGCGGGGCCGCATCCTTCCGCCCATGCCAGGAAGTGCGTCGGGCATGCCCCGAGGCACGGCCTCTCGCGGCACTCGGCGCACCTGGCGCCGTCGACGTGGAATCTCCCCGGGGGTACCGCGACCTCGAAGGCCGGAGTTCCCCCGGGAGGGCAGGAGGGCGGGACGGGCGAGGCCGCCCCGGCATCTTCGAGGAAGCCGCGGATGGAATCGACCATGGCGTTGGGGAATACCTCGGAGGGGTACGTGCGGACAGGGGCCCTGAGCGATCCGGAGAGCCGCTCGAACATCGCCCTCGCCTTGTCCTCGTCGGTGCCGCCGAAGCGGACCATGACCGGGACGACGCAGGGGCTCTCGCGCAGAGCCTTCCAGATGGCCGCGGCTATGTTGAGCTGGCTCTGGAACGCCATCCCCGATCCGGTGAAGAGGAGGAGATCGGCATCCTCCTGGGCGAGGACGGCCCTGAGGAACCTGTAGCTCTTGAACGCCGAGAGCCCTCCGGAGGTGTCGGATTCGTTGAGGGCGAAGATGTCGTCCCTCCCTCCGACCGCCATCTCCCACAGCATCTTGCCGCCGCCCCCGCAGAGGTTGGTCGCGACCCTGACCGCTCCCGGCGCGGGCGCCCCCCTGTTCTGCCTGAAGAAGGCGGTGCCGGCAGGGTCGCTCCTGTTGAAGGCGTCCACCATCCTCTCGAGGCGCGTCGAGTCCCCGGCCCTGGCCGAAGCGGTCCCGAACAGAGCCTCCTCGCCATTCCTCACCGCCCTGTCCTCGAATTCGGCCCTGCAGTCGACCACGAGCACCCTGCCGTCACCGCGCAGCACCGCGAGCGGATTGGCCTCGAGGACGAGGAGCCTGTACCTGCAGAACGTCCGGGCCATGCCGGCCAGAAGGTCCGCGGCGGAAGCCCTCCACGGGGCATCCGGGAGGGAGGCCGCCAGGGTCCCGGGGGATGGTGGGGACGAGAGCGGGAAGCGTATCTCGGTCAGGGAGCCGGCCCTCGCCTCGATGCCCGAGCCTCCGGCGAGGCTGAACAGGAGCCTGCCGCCGGGAAGGGCCGAGGACGATCCGGCGTCGAACACCACCCCGGCATAGAGCTCGAGCTCGATATCGAGAGCTTCGGCAGCAAGGACGCCTTCGCAGCGGTCCCTGGACAGGAGGTCGGGCAGGACCGCGCCGAGTTCGGCGGGCGAGTCGATCCGCCTCACGAGACCCGCGCTCTTCCTGCTGGTCGCTCCGGGTATCTGCGCCTTGAGGAACACGGGGAAACCGGCGACAGTGGCGGGAGCGGAGGTGAGCATGACCCCCGGGACGACAGGGACGCCCTCCGATTCCAGGAGGGCCCGTGTGAGATACTCCGGCAGTGCTGGCATCTAGTTCTCCGTCTTTCGCAAGGGCCGTCTCGCGGCGGCCTCCGCCATGACCCTGTCGGTCCTCCTCACCGATGCGAACCAGTCGAGCGCGACCGGCACGGAGAGGCCGTACAGGTAGTTGTATTCGGTATAGCATCCCGCCACGCAGGCCTGGCAGGGGAGGGGGCCCAGGGCTCTGAAGGCGCGGTCGAAGCCTACTTCGACGGCATCCGGGGCGCCGTCTGAGAGCCCCATCAGGAGGGAGCACGGATAGACGCGGCCGTCGACGTCGACGTTGCAGTACATCCTGGCGGCCCTGCACGACACCCCGTGGAAGGCTCCGGCGAGCCTCGTGGAGCGGTAGTCGGGCCATGCCGCAAGGCTCTTCAGGTACCGCGGCGAATTGGCTATCGGAGCGCCCTCCCTCTTCCTCTTCAGGAGGTGCCCGAAGGCCTCCCTGTACTCCTCCGCGGAGGGCATCATGCCGGAGGGGTTCCTCCCGAGCTTGTCGTTGTGGTGGAGGGTCTGGAAGGTGGCGAGGAATCCGCGCCTCCCGGCCTCGGACAGTATGTGGTCGATGTGGCCGATGTTGTTGCGGGTCAAAACGGTGATCGACCAGAGCCTGACCCTGCCCGCGGCGGCATCCATCGCGGCCATGACCTTCGCGTGGCTGCCGGGCTGCCTGTTGGCGTCGTGGGCCTCCTCGGGACCGTCGTATGCGAGGACGAGATGGTCGATGGCGCCGAGCACTTCGGGCCGCGACGGCACGAGGTATCCGTTCGAGTCTAGGCTGACGTAGATCCCGAGGCTCCTGGCATGCCCGCAGATCTCCGCTATGTCGGGCCGCGAGAGGGGCTCGCCGCCCCATACCCCGATGCGCCTCGTGCCCGCCCGGGCCATCTGCGATACAAGGTCGATCCAGACGTCGGTGGGGAGATCCGGCCGGCCCTGCTCCGGGATCTGGCAGTAGGCGCATCTGCTCGGGCAGCGGTCCGTGATGGAGATCATCACGTTGACCGGTCTGCGTCTCCCGAGGATGCCCAGGAGAGCGTCGAAGCCCATCATCAACTGCCCTGGAGTATTCAAGGAGCCTGCTCCTTCCGGCCCGACGGGCTGCGCCACGGAGGGCTGCCGGCGGTTCCCGTTCCCGCAGGGCCGGGATGCCCGTGCGATGCCCGGTAATATACGGCCGTGGAATGGATCGTCGCCCCGGCTGTATCATCCCGGGCGGGGCGGAAGAGCCTCCGCTGCGTGTCGACATTGACACCGCCGCGGCAAGTGCTAGAATTTCCGCGGGTGTCACTCACTTCCCTGGAGGAGGGATATGAAGCAAGCCTTGTTTGCCCTGGCTGTGCTCGGCATGGCGGCCTCAGCCGGCACCATCGAGATCACGAACGATACCGGCAGTTGGGACATCTATTATGCCTACATCTCACCGTCCACTTCGGACGAGTGGGGCTCCGACTGGCTCGGCAGCGAGATAATGAGCGTAGGCGAGACATGGGAGTTCCCGGTCACGAACGGCACCTGGGACATCAAGCTCGTCGACGAGGACGGCGATGAGTACATCCTCTACGACGTGCCCGTCTCCGGCACCTGGTCCTGGTACGTAACCCTCGACGACCTCGGCGAGTACTACTACTCCTCCTCGACCACCGTCATCGACGACAAGACCGGCGTCACCACCGGCGGCGGCAGCGCTCCCGTGACCATCTACAACGACCTCGGGAGCTGGACGATCTACTACGCCTACTGCAACCCCTCCTCCACCTCCGACTGGGGTTCCGACCGCCTCGGCAGCAGCACCATCGTCCCCGGCGACTCCTACACCTTCTACGTCCCTGCCGGCGACTACTACGACATCTACTGCCAGGACGAGGACGGCGACACCTACACCCTGTGGGAGGTCTGGATCGACGCCTCCGGGTTCTACTGGTCCGTCGACCTGGGCGACATAGACTGACGATCCCGGTCTTCTGAAACGGCCGGCCGCCTCCGGGCGGCCGGCTTCTTTCTATGCGAGACCCTTCCTGGGGCAGAGCGATGCGAGCACGCATGCGGCGCAGGATGGCTTCCGGGCCGTGCAGACCCTCCTGCCGTGGAAGCCCACGGAATGGCTGAAGAGAGTCCTCGAACGGGGCGGGACGAGCTTCTCGAGGTCCGTCTCGATCCTGGCGGGATCATCCGAGGCGGTTAGGCCCAGCCTGAAGGAGAGCCTCTTCACGTGCGTGTCCACTATCAGGGCTGGCAGCCCGTGGAGCTCGGCCCTGACCACGTTTGCCGTCTTCCTTCCGACGCCGGGGATCCTGAGCAGATCGTCGAACGACTCGGGGACCCGGCCGCCCGTGTTCTCGAGGAGCCATGCCGCGGCCCCCTGGATGGAGGCGGACTTGGCCCGGAAGAAGCCCAGCGGGTGGATGATCCGCTCCACCTCTGGCCTCGGCGCCCCGGCCAGGCTGACGAGGTCGGGATATGCCTCCCAGAGGGCGGGGGACACCCTGTTGACCGCCTCGTCGGTGGTCTGTGCGGACATTATCGTGGACAGGAGGAGCCTGTAGGGCACCTTCCCGTATTCGAGCATGCAGCGGGCGCCGGGGTACTCCTCCGACAGTATCCTCACTATCTCGACGGCTCTCTCGCTCGCTCTCACCGCGGCCTCCGCGTTTGCAGGGACGTGCGCGTGTTGTGTATGCTTGTCGGGCAATCTAAAGCCGGCGGGGTCGCTTGTCATGAAGCCCCGCGAGGGATGGAGGCTCCTTGGACAGCAGGGCCGGGGCCGGGATAGACGGCCTCCTCATTAAGGACACACCGTTCTTCCCCGACGACCGGGGGAGCTTCAGCGAGGTCTTCCGCTCCTCCTGGTTCGGGGGGGTCTTCGGCGGCGACCTGCAGGTGAACTGCACGAGATCCAGAGCGGGGGTCCTGCGGGGCCTCCATTATCATCTCAGGCAGCACGACCTCTGGATTCCCGTCGATGGCGAGATGATTGCCGGTTTCATCGACCTGAGGCCAGGATCACCCACTCTCGGAGTTTCGGCGCGCCTGCCGCTCTCCGCCGGTTCGGGAGCATCAGTGCTGATACCCCCGGGGGTCGCGCACGGATACCTCGCGATGACGGACTGCTCGATGGTATATGTGGTCA
>JAKLEF010000158.1 GCA_022703195.1 Candidatus Fermentibacterota bacterium
GGCGATGCGGGTCAACCAACACCAGGTGGAGATCCGGGAAGTAGAAGGGGGTGTCGTTGTTGCCGCCGTCCCAGAGGATGACGTCGGCCTCCTTCTCCGCCTCGCGGAGGATCGCCTCGTAGTCGACGCCGGCATAGACTATGACGCCGCGCGCGATGTGGGGCTCGTACTCCTCCATCTCCTCTATGGTGCACCTGTGCTTCTTCAGGTCCTCTATCGTGGCGAAGCGCTGCACCTTCTGGGCGACGAGATCGCCGTAGGGCATCGGGTGGCGGATCGCGACGACCTTCTTCCCCGCTGCCTTGAGCACCTCGGCGACCCTGCGCGTGGTCTGGCTCTTGCCGCAGCCCGTCCTGACGGCCGTGACGGCGATGACGGGCTTGGTGCTCGCGACCATGGTCTTCCTGACGCCCAGCATGGTGAAGTCGGCGCCGGCAGCGTTGCAGCGGCTGGCGAGGGCCATGACGGTGTTGTCGGAGAGGTCGCTGTAGGCGAGAACGCAGAGTTCCACGGACTTCTCGGCGATCAGCGACTCGAGCTCGTCCTCCGGGACGATGGGGATGCCCTGGGGATAGAGCGATCCGGCGAGCTGCGCCGGGTACTTCCTGTCGTCGATGTCCGGGATCTGGGTGGCCGTGAACGCCACTACCTCGAAGTCCGCGTTGTCGCGGTATACGGTGTTGAAGTTGTGGAAGTCGCGCCCTGCGGCTCCGAGGATGAGCACCCGCGTCTTAGCCATATCCTGGTCCTTTCCGCAAACAGTTGCCGAGCTTGCAGGAAAGCAACAGCGAGCCGGAGGACGGCTCGGCCTCTCCCGTCACGGTTGCCGGCCCGGGCGGACCGGCAAAGCAACTGAATCATGCAAAATAGGATATCAGCGTCAACACGGCGGGAGCGACCCTCCGGGACGGCCGCCCGGACATGCTCGAGAAAGGCGGCGATGCAGCGCAGAAACGAGGAGGAGGGGGCCGGAGCCCCCTCCCCCCGTTCCGATGGAACCGGGACTAGTTGCCGAACCCGGCCTTGATCTCGCCCCAGGTAGCGGACGAGAGGCCCTCTTCGCCGTACATGAACTGGACGATGTTCTCCCAGATGTTCACGGCGTCGTTGGAATAGGCGACGGTGAAGCCGCTGACGATGCTGTGCCCGTCAGGGGCGACGACGATGCCGCCCTGGCCGGCCGACGGGGTCGAGGTCCAGCCGGTTACCGGCGTGGCCGAGCCGACGGTCACCCTGCCGTTGACTATGCCCAGACCCGGGTCGAACCAGCCCCAGTCCGTGATGCCTTCGCAGATGGGATGGGCGGCGTCCCACGCGTAGTGGGGGATGACCGGCGAGCCGAAGCCGGCCACACCGTTCACGCCCATGGCGGAAAGGAGCCCGCCGGCGGAGTTGTAGTTCCAGCTGGAGACGTAGAGGGTGCCGCCGCCGTTGTAGTAGTTCAGGATGCCGGTCCAGTTGAGATCGCTGTTGGCGGCATACCAGGACTCGACTATTACCATGTCCCAGGGACCGGTCGCGAGGGCGTCGTTGAACAGTGCGTGCTCGGCGTCGGGATATCCGTCATATGCCGCGAGCTCGGTGCCCGGCCAGATGTTCGTTATGGCGTCCAGCACGGCCTCACCGGTGGGTGAGTAGAAGTCGTAGTACACGAGGATGCGCGTGGGATCGGCTGAAACGATACCCACCAGGACCATCAGGGCAAACAGGACTTTCTTCACTCCGGACCTCCTCCTACATTTAGGGAAACACAATGGAAAACTAGTCATGCGGCGCCCGATGTCAACCCCCGGGGCGCAGGTCGGGCCCCCTCTGCCGGCGAGCCTCGTCCCGTCCCTTCAGGACGAGGTCCGCCGCATCCAGCAGCAGCAGCGAAACGCCAGCTCCTGCCAGGATGCCCGTCGAGGTGCGCAGGAGCAGCGTGCTCTCGTACAGGCCGGCGAGCTGCATCGATCCGTCCGCGACCATCGGGAGGATCATCGCGACCCTGACCGGGAACGGGATGCTGCGGAGCGGGCTCCGGATGAGAGCCGCCGCGAGGGCCATGCCGGCCCAGAAGGCGGTGCACCGCGCGCACAGCCCGCTCGTACCCCAGGGCAGCGGGATGCATCGTTCCGGGATGCGGTGGCACGTGCCGGCGAGGAGGTTCCCGAGCCGCACGGCCGGATCCCTCCGGAGCAGCGGATGGACCAGGGATGCCGCGGCCATCAGCGCCGCGGGCAGCCCGGCGAGGGCCGGGAGCAGGCGCCTCAGCCGTCCGCCCAGGTGCCGGTGCTCCAGTCGAAGCGCTCCCTGACGGAACCCTCGCCCAGCAGTTCCAGGGCGGCCAGCTCCCCCATCTCCATCGAGTGGTCCATGTTGTTGTAGCGGAACAGGCCCTGCCTGCCGCAAGTCACCGACCCCGGCAGCCCGTCGAGCGCGTCGAGCACTGCCCCGGATGCCTCCGCGTAGCCGTGCGCGTAGACGGGATAGGCGTGGAGCTGCCTCTCGACCGTCGATCCGAGGACGTCGTCCCTCTCGAACAGCCCGAGCCGGGCCCCGCCCTCGGCGCACTCCACGGCCAGGTCGCCCTCGCCGCGCCAGACCGCATCGCCCTCGCCGCAGGTGTACTCGAACACCACCTGGGCGCCCGACGGGCTCGCCTCCGGGTCGAAGTTCTCGGCGATCGAGAGCCTGTTGAAGCCGTACCTGTCCTCCGGCGTGTAGATCCAGTGGTCGCGGGCGGCGGGCCTCCGGGCCACCTTCAGCACCACGTACACGATCGCCCTGAAGCGGAGGCTCCGGGATGCCTCGACCGCCTGCTGCGGCAGGAGATCTCCCATGAGTGCCGCATACTCGGTCACCGGGATCGTGTTGACGATGCCGGAGGCCTCGATGGCCCCCCCCGAGGTGCCTATCGAGAACCCGCGCTCCGTGCGTGTGACTGACAGCGGTTCGGCCGAGAGCAGCACATCTCCACCGGCGGCACGGACCCTCTCCGCCAGAGAATCGGCTATCCTGCCTATGCCCCCCCTCGGGTAGCTGAAGAGGCTCACCAGGCTCCTGGCCCTGTCCTCGCCCGGCGAGATCGTCTCCTTGACCAGGCCCCACAGGTCGGGGACGGAGATCCGCTGGCTCGCCCAGTCCGGCGAGAGGTCCTTCGGGTCCATGCCCCACAGCTTCGCCGTGTAGGGGCCGAAGTAGACATCGTAAAGAGCCCTCCCGAACCTGTTGACCACCCAGCTCTCGAAGCTGTCGTCCCTGGAGCCGCCCGCCGCCACCCGGAGCCTCGTGGCCGCATAGCTCGCGAGCATCGCCGCGCCCCTGTGGAGCGGCATCCTCCGTAGCACGTCGCCCAGGCTGAGGGGGTACAGGAAGTACCTGTCGAGCAGCCTTATCCGGCTCAGCCTCTCGAGTTCGAGCAGGTCGCCTCCGACGAGGGACCGCATCCTCTCCATCAGGGCGGCGTTCTTCGTGTGGAAGCGGTGGGGGCCGAGGTCGAAGCGGAAGCCCTCCTTCCTGCGTGTGGCAGCCAGGCCGCCGACGCAGGGGGACTTCTCCAGCACGACCACGCGGACGCCGCGGGAGGCCAGGGTGTCGGCCGCGCTGAGCCCGGCCAGGCCGGCGCCCAGCACTACGGCGGTGTCGCCGGGTGCGATGGGCTTCATTCCGTCCAGACCACCCTCGGCGCGTCGTCGCTCTCGATCGTGCCGAGAGCCCGGATGTGCTCCGTCACGGCGTCGAACAGCGTGACGCCCGCCGGCACGGCCTCGAACTCCCTGAGCAGGTCGTAGCCGACGTTGCCCTGGGCGAGATACCCGGTGGTGACCAGACTGTACGTAGCGGACGGATCAACGGGCACCCCGGCGATCTCGAGGGATTCGATCTTGGAGCCGTCCGGCAGGGACTGGTTGCGCACCGCCGTGAACCCGGCCGGCTCCATGTCCCTGCGGCGCCCCAGCATGCCGGTCTCCAGCACCCGGAGCAGGTCTGCCCCGGAGAGCTGCACGATGTACAGTTCCTCCTCGAAGGGGATGGCCTCGTAGACGATCCGGGGGGTCACGGGACCGCGCGGGATCGAGGCACGTATCCCTCCCCTGTTCATGAGCGCCACGTCGGCGCCGGTGGCCGCCAGCATGGCGTCAGCGACGAGCCTGCCCATGGGGTGCTCGGCACCGCCGCGCATGATCTCCTCCGAGGCCTCCGCGATCACCACGTCGAGACCCGATTCGGCGACCATCCTGTAGCCCTCGATGAGGGCCCCGGCCGTCGTATCTGGCTGGAACTCGTCGTGGAGCAGGTTCACGAGCGCCTCGCCCGCAGGGCACTCCCATCCCACGACCTCGCCCGCCTCGGAGTCGATCCAGAGGCGGAGGTGGGAGATCCCCGTGCCGTTGGCGTATCCCTGGATGACGATCGTGTGGGTGTAGGGGTTGATCCAGGGGGTCCTGAGGCCGTAGTGAGTGTGTCCCGAGATGATCAGGTCGATCCCCGGGATGAGGGTCGAGAGCTCGGCGTTGTTGAGCGCGAAGTCCTTCTCGAAGCCGGCCCCGGCCTCGAGTGAGTCGACGACGCGCTCGACGTAGCGCTCGGGATCCGAGGGCTGGCCGAGGTGGGAGAGCAGGAACACCAGGTCGGCTCCGCGGGCGGTGGCTTCCTCGATCCGGCGCTCGACGGCCTCCCGTTCCGGCAGGAAGGCGTAGCCCTCGAGGAGCGCGGGGTCCACGAGGCCCCAGGTATCCGTGGTGCACAGCCCGATCAGGGCGATCTCGACGCCCTCGTACTCGAGCATGATCCAGGGCTCGACGGGATCGGGGATGGCCCCGTCCTCCTGGGACACGAAGTTGCACCCCAGCACGGGGAAGTCCGCGTCCCGGGCGAGCGCCAGGGCGTTCGCGACACCGTCGTCGAAGTCGTGGTTGCCGAGGGTCATCGCCTCGTAGCCGGCGTAGTTCATCCACTCGATCACGCTCGCACCGGTGTCGTAGTTCCCGACGGGGGTGCCCTGATAGACGTCTCCGGCGTCGACGAGGAGGCAGTAGCCGCCGGCGGCCTCCCTCTCGGCCCTGACCGACTCCACGTACGAGAGGAGCCAGGCTCCGCCTCCGATGAGGGGCGGGAAGTCGGGATTGAGGAAGGTGGCGTCGCGGGGCGTGATGCTTCCGTGGACGTCGTTGGTGTGCATGATGTCCAGGGAGAAGACCCTGGCGCCGGCCGCCGCCGCCAGCAGCAGCAGCGGGATGGCCGCCGAGCCGCGCGCC
>JAKLEF010000159.1 GCA_022703195.1 Candidatus Fermentibacterota bacterium
CGGCGAGGAGGATGCCTTCCGCCACTGGGTCTCCGAGGTGAGGAAGCTCGCGCGCTTCCTCGAGAAACTGTACGGAGTCGAGATCACCGACGAGAGGATGAGGGACGCAATAAGGCGGATGAACCGCGAGAGGAGCCTCCTCAACGAGGTGTTCTCCCTGGGCGAGTCCGACCCGCCGATAGTGACGGGCAGGGAGCTCGCCCTGGTGAGATACAGGCTCTCGGGCTTCGACAGGCACCTGGAGATGCTCGGACGCTTCGCCTCCAGGGTCCGGGCGAGGGCCGCCGAAGGCTTCATGGCGGCTCCCGCGGGCGCCCCGAGGGTCATGGTGACGGGATGCCCCACGGGCAGGGACACCCTCAAGGTGATCGAGCTGGTCGAGGAGTGCGGTGGTATCGTCGTGGTCCAGGAGGCCTGCTCGGGGGTGAAGCCCACCGAGAAGCTGACCCCGGAGGACGGAGACCCGTTCGAGGCGGTAGCCAGGAAGCACTTCGAGATCCCCTGCTCCTGCATGACACCCAACAGGGGCAGGCTCGAGCTGATCGACAGGCTCGCGGCCAGGTTCAGGCCGCAGGCCGTGGTGGACCTGGTCTGGCACGCATGCCATACCTACAACGTCGAATCGTACCTGGTCGAGCGCCATGTCCGCGACACGCTCGGCCTCCCCTACATGAAGGTCGAGACCGACTACTCGGACTCCGACCGCGAGAGGCTGGCCGTGAGGATCCAGACGCTGCTGGAGCTTTCGTGAGACTCGGCTGCGGGGTCGACATAGGCGCGAGGTCCATCGAGGTGGTCCTCTTCGACGGTGCGCAGATGGTGGAATCCGCAGTGACGGACACCGGGTCGCGTCCCGCGGACGCTGCGGCCGATCTGTTCGGGAGGGTGCTGGCGGCTGCCGGCGTCGATCGCGCAGACCTCGCCGGCACCCTCGCGACCGGGTACGGCAGGAACTACTTCAAGCTCGCGGACAGGGTCGCGTCCGAGATCCTCTGCCACGCCCGCGGGGTCTCCTACCTCTTCCCGTCGGCCAGGACCGTGATAGACATCGGCGGCCAAGACTCGAAGCTCATAGAGATGGACGAAAACGGCCGCACCACAGACTTCGTGATGAACGACAGGTGCGCGGCGGGCACGGGCCGCTTCATCGAGCTCACGGGGCAGATCGTCGGGGTCCCGCTCGAAGGCATGGCCGACGCCGTGAAGGATCACAGGGCCTCGGTGGAGATCTCCTCGATGTGCGCCGTGTTCGCCGAGAGCGAGATCGTGGGCCTCCTGCAGTCCGGGGTCCCGGTACCGTCCATCCTGAACGGGGTCTTCAGGGCAGTCGCGAGGCGGACCGTCTCGATGGCCGGCCGGACGAAGCTCCTCCCCCAGGTGGTGTTCACCGGCGGCGTCGCGAAGAACGGCGGAGTCGTGAGAGCGCTCGTGGAGGAGATGGGCACCGGGATACTCGTACCGGACGAGCCCAGGATCACCGGGGCGCTGGGCGCCGCCATCCTGGCCATCTCGAAGGGGACCTGAGAGCAGGGGCCTGCCCGGCGGCCCCTGCCGTGACGTCAGACCGTGAAGAGCGTCCTCGAGACGAAGGCGTTCTCCAGGTAGTCGACATCGAAGGCTCCGCTCGCGCCCCTCACGATGGCCACGTCGAACCTGCAGTCGCCACCGAACTTGTTGATGGATAGATACATCGCCGCCACGCCTGCGATCTTCGACCTCTTGCGGGCGTCTATCTTCTCCGGGGCCATCGTGGCGCTGCCCGAGGATGCCAGCTTGACCTCCACGAAGGCCATCAGCCCATCCCTCAGAGCCACGATATCCACCTCCCCCGGGCCGAGCCTCAGATTGCGCTCGAGGATCGTCCAGCCGCGATCCGTGAGCCATGACGCCACGGTGTTCTCGGCCTCGGCTGCAAGGGGGTCCATCACCACCCTCCGAACAGGTCGGCGGTGCGGGCTACGGGGGCGAAGGAGCGCCTGTGGACCGGGCAGGGGCCGAGTCTCCGCAGGGCTTCCAGATGCTCCGCCGTCCCGTAGCCCGAATTCCTGGCGAAGCCGTAGCCGGGCCACTCCGAATCGGCCATAGCCATGAGCCTGTCCCTGTGCACCTTGGCGAGTATGCTGGCGGCCGCGATCGAGAGACTCCGGGAGTCACCCTTCACGAAGAACCTGGCCGGGAGGGCGAGATCCCGGACCTCGAGGCCGTCGATCAGATACACGTCCGCCGGGGCGGGGCAGGACCCGGCGGCCCGCCGGAACGACATCGCGACGCTCCGCGACATGCCGGCGGAGTCTATCTCGGACGGCTCGACGACGCCCATGCCCCGGCCCAGGCAGGCATCGAGGATCATCTCCTCCAGCACCACCCTCCGGGCCGGGCTCAGCGCCTTGCTGTCGAAGACCCCGGGGATGTCCCTGCCGGGAGGCAGGACCACGCAGCATGCGACGAGGGGGCCGGCGAGCGGCCCCCTCCCGACCTCGTCGATCCCCGCGACCCGCCCCCAGAGGGATGTCGCATGGGTATCGAACCCGAGGAGTCCGTCCCCCCGAGCGCTAGTAGACGCGCTTCTCCTTGATCCTGGCGGCACGGCCCCTCTTCTGTCTCAGGAAGAACAGCTTGGCGCGCCTGACCTTGCCCTTGCGGACCACCTCGACCGCCGCCACCCTGGGCGAGCAGAGCGGGAAGATCCTCTCGACGCCCACGCCGTTCGAGATCTTGCGAACGATGAAGGTCTCGCCGGCGCCGCCGCCCCTGCGCGAGATCACCACGCCCTCGAATATCTGGATCCTCACCTTGTCGCCCTCGACGACCTGGTAGTGGACCTTCACGTTGTCGCCTGGACCGAAATCCTGCACGCCCTCGGCGGGCCGGCGGCTCTCGACCAGCCTCAGCAGCTCATCCATCTTCCCGCTCCTTCGTCCTGGCGGCCTGTCTGACCGCTCCCAAGAATCTATCCCTCGCGTCATCCACACTCACACCGTCAAGGAGGTCCGGTCTCCTCGCCCTGGTTCTGGAAAGCGCCCTCTCGAACCTCCAGTCCTCCACCCGGGCGTGATCGCCGGAGATCAGATCCTCCGGCACCGGCTCACCCCGGAACACGGCCGGCCGCGTATACCTCGGGTAGTCGAGCAGGCCGGTCGCGAAGCTGTCGGAAACCGCCGATTCGAGCCTCCCGAGCACCCCGGGGACCCATCTCAGCACCGCCTCCAGCAGGAGCATCGCAGGGATCTCCCCGCCAGAGACGACGAAATCCCCGACACTCACTTCATCCGTGACGGCCCCGTCGACGAATCTCGCGTCGACCCCGCCGTACCTGCCGCAGAAGAGCACGATGCCGTCAGCCTGCGAGAGGTCGCGGGCGAGGTCCTGGTCGAGCCTCCTGCCGTCCGGCGCCATCAGGACCACCCTGGCGCCCCCGCGCCATTCCACGGATTCGAGAGTCTCGAACAGGGGCTCCGGCCTCATCAGCATGCCGGCTCCGCCCCCGAACTGGTAGTCGTCGACCGATCCCCTGGCGTCCACTCCGTGGAGCCTGATGTCCAGGGTTTCGACCTCGACCCTCCCCGAAGAGACCGCCCTGCCCACGACACCCGTGCGCAGGAACGGCTCGAAGAGCTCGGGGAAGAGAGTCGCTACCGCTATCCTCAATCCGCTCCCGAGGCGAGCCCGGCGGGGAGCCTCAGCCTCATGCACCCGCCGTCCCAGTCGATGGTTCCCGTCCCGGTCACTAGGAGCAGCGGCACCTCGAAGCTGCCGCCCTCCCATGCGACCTCGAGAAGCGGGTTGGCCGAGAAGGGGTCGAAGCCCTCGACGACTCCCCCGCCATCCTGCCACTCCATCCTCATGCCGAGGAAGAGACCCATGGGCCGAAGCCCGGGCACGGCCATGAAGGCCTCGCGCCGGGCACAGAAATCCCCGCCTCTGAGCTCCTCCGCGGCCTCCAGCGAGTCTATCCCCTCGAACAGAGCCGCGACCGTGTCCACCGAGCGCACCGAAGACCGGACGACCCTGAGCGCCCTGCCGCCGACCTCCGACTCGAAGCCCGCAGGGAGGCCGACTGCGCGTCCGGCCAGGAAGAGCCTCAGATCCACTTCGCCGGCAAGGCCGCGCGGCCGTGTCACGAATCCGGCCCGCACGACCCCGGTCATGCTAGTCCATTATCTCGAGAGTCGCCTTCTGACCCTTCCTCGCTGCGATCGACCTTATGATCGTGCGCATGGCCTTGGCGATCCTGCCCTCTCGACCGATGACCCTCCCCAGATCGCTCTCCGCGACCCTGAGCTCGTATACGAGCATGTCCTCGGTCGTCTTCTCGTCGACCTGAACGGAATCAGGATTCTCGACGAGAGTCTTGGCGATCATCTCGATGAGCTCCTTCATGGACACCCCTCCAGTCGTGTTGTTGCGGCGTCAGTCAGGCCCGGTCGGAACTCCCGGAGTCCGCAGCGGTCCTCCTGTCACCCCTCAGGAAGACCATCTCCGGCGCAACCTCTTCGCCAGCACGATACCTGGACCATCTCTCCCACGTTCCGGTCCTGCGGAGCAGACTCCTCACCGTCTCGCTCACCTGTGCTCCGCGCTTCATCCAGTCGAAGACCTTCTGCTCGTCGACCTTTATCTCATGCGGCCTGCGCAGGGGGTCGTAGTATCCGAGAACTTCGAGGAAGCTCCCGTCCTGGGCCTTCCTGCCGTCTGCCGCGACAATCCTGAAGAACGAGAGCTTGCTCGTACCCATCTTCCTCAGCCGGATCCTCACCAAGTCAACACCTCCGTTGCATCCCGTGTAGCCGGGAACCGGGGCCGCCTATCCTCTCAGGAGGGATGCGAGCCTCGACGATTTCCCGATCCTCTTCATCATCTCCTTCATCGCCCTGTAGTCCTGGAGCAGCCTGTTCACTTCGCGCACGGAGACTCCGCTCCCCTTCGCGATCCTCCTGCGCCGGCTGCCGTCTATCCGCTCCGGTCTGCGGCGCTCTTCCGGCGTCATGGACAGGATCATGGCTTCCTTGCGACCCAGTTCCTTCGGGTCGACGGTCACGCCCTTCGGCACCATGCGCCCTGGGAGCATCCCCAGGATGTCCGAGAGCGGGCCCATCTTCCGCAGCCGCCCGAACTCGGCGAGCAGATCGTCCATCGTGAACTCGCCCCGGCGCAGCTTCTTCTCGAGCTTCTCGGCGTCGATCCTGTCCGATGCCTCGGAAGCCTTCTCCACGAGGCCCAGGATG
>JAKLEF010000016.1 GCA_022703195.1 Candidatus Fermentibacterota bacterium
CATCCTCCCAGGTGGCCTCGGTGGCCATAGAGCTGCTGGGAGCCGAACTGCAGAGCTACCCGGAGCTGACGCAGGACCTCAAGGGAGCCTTCAACGCCAGACCGGGCCTGCGGCGCACCGTGTTCGCCGCCTTCAGGAAGACGCCCGGGATCTCTCCCGTGAGGGCCTTCCTCGTACAGGGATTCCAGGATCCGGAGGGGATGCCCTTCGGGGATGCCGATCTCGCCGAGACGGCGCTCGATATCCTCCGGGAAGGCGGCAGGCCCGAGGATGGGACCGCCCTCAGAGCCTTCCTGAAGACCGCGGCGGCGAAGGGGCTGACGAGGAAGAGGGGGGCGTTCCGCGCCGTTCTCTCATCTCTCGACACCCTGGCCAGGGAGCTGGAGGGCAGGGCCGCCGACTCGAAGGAGAGACCCTCCTCAGCCCAGGTCTAGACCCACCATGTGACCAGCCCCGGCTCGATGACGGTCCCGAACCTCCTGTGGCTCGGGAGCACCCTGACGGTGAACCCCTGCGTGCCCGACCTTGCCGATGTGAAGCTCCCGGCGAACACGAACCGGCCGTCCTCGGTCCCGCTGAAGGCGATGCGTTCGGAAGTCGTCCTGCCGAGCACCTTGTCTCCCGTCACCATCCCCGAGTGCACCTCGACCGCGAGGTCGTCGGGATCGAGGCCCTGGGCGGAGATCACCACCCTGAGAGGGATCACGTCCCCGACGGTGACCGTGTGATCCTCGTCGGGCGAATCCACGCGCTCGATGGCGACCGAGGGCCATGCCGCACGCACACGGGCCTTCCACGACGCGAGATCCCTGGCCCCGGCGCCGGAATCGGCCGCGAGAGCCTCCCAGCCTTCGTACGCCGGGATGTAGAAGCGGTCGGTGTACTCCGCCAGCATCCTGTTCGTGTTGAAGACGGGGCAGATCGCCTTCATCGACTCCTTCATCATCGAGATCCACTTGCGAGGCAGACCGTCGTCCTGCCTGTCGTAGAACATCGGTGCGATGACGTTCTCGATGCGGTCGTAGAGGGCGGTGGTCTCGACCCTGTCCTGAACCTCCGGATCGTCGTAGCTCTCGCCTCGCCCCACCAGCCAGCCGGTTTCCGGCGTCCAGGCCTCGTCCCACCAGCCGTCTGGAACGCTGCAGTTGAGGACGCCGTTCATGGCCGCCTTCATGCCGCTCGTCCCGCTGGCCTCGAGGGGCCGTCTGGGGACGTTCAGCCAGACATCGACGCCCTGCACGAAGTGCCTGGCCATGTCCATGCTGTAGTCCTCCAGATAGACGAGCCGGCCGTAGATCCCGTCCTTCATGCTCATGTGGACGATCTGGCGGATCATCTCCTTGCCGCCGTCGTCGTGGGGGTGGGCCTTGCCTGCGAAGACGATCTGGACCGGCCTCTCGGGATGGTTGAGGAGCCTCGCTAGCCTCTCGGGATCACCGAACAGGAGGGTCGCCCTCTTGTAGGTCGCGAACCTCCTCGCGAAGCCGATCGTCAGGACATCGGGGTTGAGCACCGGCACCTCGGAGAACCTGTGGCTCTGCTGGCCCATGCTGGTCTGCTGAGCGCGCCACCTCTCGCGGACGTATGTGACGAGGCGTTCGCGGAGCCTGACATGCCCCCTCCAGAGCTCGGAGTCGGGTATCGTCGAGATGTTCCTCCAGCATGCCTCGTCGCGGGGTGTGCTCGGCCACCTCGGACCGATGTAGCGGTTGAGGATGCGCGTCATCTCGTCGGAGAGCCAGGAGTCGATATGGACGCCGTTGGTGACGTGCTCGATGGGCACGTCGTCCTCCGGGAGACCCGGCCACACCTGTCTCCATATCGATCTGGAGACGCGGCCGTGCAGGCGGCTTACTCCGTTCCTGTACCGGGAGTGCCTGAGGGCGAACACAGTCATTGAGAAGTCGCCCCCCGCGCCGGCGGCGCGGCCGAGCTCCAGGAACGACTCGAGCGACATGCCCAGGGCGTCGAGATAAGGTTTGAGATAGATGTCGACGAGTTCGGGAGAGAACTCCTCGTTGCCGGCCGGCACGGGAGTGTGGGTCGTGAAGACGTTGCCGGCCACCGCGAGTTCCCGGGCCTCTCCGAGTCCGAGCCCCTCGCCCACGAGCTGCCTGATCCGCTCCAGCACCATGAACGCCGAATGCCCCTCGTTGGCGTGGCATACCGACGGGCGCCGGCCCATGGCCTCGAGCGCGCGGAGACCGCCAATGCCCAGGACGATCTCCTGGCGGATCCTCATGTCGCGGTCGCCCCCGTAGAGGTGACCGGTTATCTGCCTGTCGGAAGGCGTGTTCGAAGGGAGATCGGTGTCGAGGAGGTAGAGTGTCGTGCGGCCCACCCTCACCATCCACACCGCGGCAGACACGTCCCTGCCGTCGAGCGGGAGGTTGACGACCACGGGCCTGCCGTCCCGGTCGACGACGGGGTTCACGGGGGTGTTGGAGTAGTCGTTGACGAAGTACCGTTCCTGCTGCCAGCCGTCGCTGTTCAGGTACTGTCCGAAGTAGCCCTGCCTGTACAGGAGCGAGACGCCCACCAGCGGCAGCCCCAGCTCGCTCGCGCTCTTCAACGTGTCGCCGGCGAGCACGCCGAGACCTCCGGAGTAGATCGGGAGGCTCTCGTGGAGGCCGAACTCCATCGAGAAGAACGCCACCAGCAGGTTGTCCAGCGCGCCCTGCCGGTGCTCGAACGCCCTGTCGAACCAGGTGGGGCGCCCCATGTAGTCCTCGAGCCTGCCGGCCACATCGTCGAGGTTGGAGATGTAGACGCTGTCCGAGGCAAGCTCCTCGAGTCTCTTCTGTTCCGCCCGGCCGAGGAGGAGCACGGGGTTGTGCAGGGTCTCCTCCCACAGCCTGCCGTCGATCCATCTGAAGAGGTCCACCGCTTCGGGATTCCATGTCCACCAGAGGTTGTAGGCGATGGTCCTGAGGGCGGAAAGACGATCCGGGATGCGGGGAACGACCTTGTAGACCCTTGTCTGCACTGCGAGTCCTTTCGGCTTTCGGCGGCATGCCGGGAAACCCGGAACCGCAAGCTAGGGAACTGCGGTCCTCTCCGTCAAGGAACACCCGGGCTGGCACTCCCGCTGCCAATCCCGGTAGAATCGGGAGAGGAGCGTGACATGAACAGACTGGCGATCGCCGCGTTCATCCTCGCCGCCTCCCCCCGGGAGGCGGCGTCCGGCAGCCTCGAGTGGACCGTGAGCTTCGACCCCGGGTCGCTCGCTCTCGGCCGGGACGGGTGCTTCACACTGGTCCAGGCTGACGGCATGCAGATCGGAGGGGATCCCGGCACCCCTCTCCTGCCCTCCCGTCCGGTGGCCCTCGTGATCGATCCCGGAGCCGTCGACGTCGAGTTCACCGTGAGCTTCTCCGATCCCGAGAGGGTGGACGTGCCTTCGGCGCTCTCGCCGGCGGGGACGCCGGGTCCGATCGGAAGCGGGCTCAGCCGGCCTTCACGCACTCCCGATCCTTCGGTCTACCTGTCGGAGGATCCCTGGCCCCGGTCGGGCGTCTCGGGCGCGCGGACGGGCCATCTCGGCGGTTTCTCGGTCGCATCCTGCGTGATAACGCCCTGGGAGTACAGGCCTCTCTCGAACGAGCTGACCCTCTTCAGGACAGCCAGGATCAGGCTCGAGTGGGACGGGTCCGCTCCCGTGAATCCTCTCACCGTCGAGCAGATCAGGTCGGCGGAGGCCAGGGTCGCCCTCCTGGTGGACAACGCAGAGGAGGTCGCATCGCACCGTCCCCCGGTCAGGCCCGGGAGGGCCGGTGACGCCGTGTGGACGGCGATCTGCGACAGCTCCTCCACGGAGGCGCTCGAACCCCTGAGGGCGATGTGGGAGGATTCGCCGGGCTCGGCATCCATCCTCACGATACAGGAGATCGAGCAGGCATCGGCGGGAGCCGATTCGGCGGAACGTCTCAGGAACGCGATCCGTGATCTCTGGCTCGAGCACGGGGCAGTCTACGTCCTGCTAGCCGGCGACGAGAGCCTGGTTCCCGCGAGGATAGTCAGGACCCTGTGCGAGGGGTTGCTCGACAACGCTCCAGTCGACCACTACTTCAGCGATCTCGACGGCGACTGGGACCTTTCCGGCGACGAGGTGTACGGCCAGCCGGAGGATTCCCTCGACCTCTACATGGACGTCCTGCTCGGCAGGGCCCTCTTCTCCACCGCCGGCCAGGCGGATGTGTTCGTGCAGAAGACCATCGGGTACGCGACCGATCCCCCCGGGGGCTCCTGGAGCACCACGGCCCTCCTGTGCGGTGCCATGCTGTTCGAGGAGATAGGCTACATCGGGGGGAAGAGCTGCGACACCCTCTCCGCGGCGCTTCCGGCCAGCTGGGAAGTGATCAGGGTCTACGAGGAGCCGTCCGTTCTCGACGGCAGCGACACCCACATCGAGTATCTCCAGGATGGGACCGGCTGGAACTACTACGCCGGGCACGGGAACGTGAACGGCGTATGGTGGTCGGACCCGCCCTACACGATGATGAGCGTGAGCCTGGCGCAGGATCTCTCCAACGGCACGAGGACCGGCATCCACACCAGCATAGCCTGCCACCCCGGCGACTTCTGCGACTACCTGCAGTGCTGCGCCGAGGCCCTGCTCCAGAACCCAGACGGCGGCGCCGTCTCCGTGACATTCAACACTACCTACGGCTGGGAGGGGTACTGGCCCGAGATGGGCGCGAGCGAATGGATGTGCATCCTGTTCACACGGGCCGTTTTCCTCGATCATCTCCCGACCCTGGGCGATGCCTTCGCCTCGGCCAAGGATCAGAGGATCCCGTACATCCACGGCCCGTTCGACCGGAACCTGCAGTCGATCCTCGCCTGGACGGCCTTCCAGGATCCCGCGCTCAGACCCCTGGGCGTGAGGGGAGACACTCCGGTCCCTCCCACGGAGTTCTCCATCTCGCCGCCATGGCCCAATCCCTCAATGCGGGGCGCCCCCGTGAACTTCTCGGTGGGTTTCACGGGAGGTACCGCGGAGCTATCGGCATGGGACATGGCGGGCAGGCTCCTGTGGAGGCAGACCGCATCCGGCATCGGGACATACCAGTGGGACGGCCGTCTGCCCGACGGTAGCCGCGCGCCGGCAGGGGTCTACATCATCTCGGCCAGGCGGGGCGACATGGTCCTCAGCCGCCGTGCGGCGATCCTCGACTGAACGTGGGCCGCATCCCCCTCGTCGCCCTGGTCCTGTCGGCCTGCTGCCTGCCGGCCGGGTGCGGGCGCAAAGCCGCCGACGTCCCGAATGTGCTCCTGGTCATAGTCGATACGATGCGCTCGGATCACCTGGGCTGCTACGGCTACGCCCGCCCGACGACCCCGCACATCGACAGCCTCGCCCGCTCCGGGACGAGATGGGCACGCGTCCAGGCCCAGTGCCCATGGACCCTTCCCGCCATCGCTACGATCATGACCGGCATGGGCGACAGGGCTCACAGGGCAGGCATGTGGGACGGAGCATTCTACGGGATCGACCCCGCCCTGCCATTCCTGCCGCACCTCATGAACCGGGGGGGGTTCCAGACCGCGGCCTTCTTCAACGTCCTGTTCCTCGACGCGAGTTTCGGATTCAACAGGGGTTTCGATCATTTCGACTGCATCGGCTCCGCCGAAGCATCGAACCTCCGCGATGCGGAAGCCACGACGGACGCCGCCCTCGCCTGGCTGTCCACGGCCGGGGATTCGGGAACACCCTTCTTCATGGTCGTCCACTACTATGATCCGCACCTGACCTACGATCCGCCGGAGGAATACGCGGGACTCTTCACCGACCCCGCCTACGGCGGCGCCTTCGGCCCCTCCTGGGGCACCAAGACCGACGTCGCCCTGGTCAACGATGATTCGACAGCGATCGACAGCGCCGGCGTCGCGAACCTCGTCGGCCTCTACGACGGCGAGATCGCATTCACGGACGCCCAGATCGGCAGGATGCTGGCTGGGCTCGGATCCTGCGGCCTCTCCGCGAATACCCTGGTAGTGGTGACCGCCGATCACGGGGAGGAGTTCCTCGATCACGGCGGGCTGGGCCATGGGCACACGCTCTACCAGGAGCTCCTCTCCATACCGCTGATCATGTCCGGTCCGGGAGTCCCGCAGGGGATCGTCGACAGTTCGCTCGTCGGCCAGATCGACATCGCCCCGACGATCCTCGCCTTTTCAGGCCTCGATGCACCCGGAGCCATGGAGGGGATGGACATCCTCACGGGTCCCGGGGAGGACCGCATCCTCCTGTCCGATCTCCTCATGACCACCGGTGGAAGAGTCACCGCGCGGCGGATGGACCAGAAGCTCCACTGGGTCCAGTCTTCTGGCGCCTGTGCCCAGTTCGACCTGGCCCTCGATCCATCCGAGTCGAGCCCGCTCCCCGAAGTGGATGCATCGCTCGCCGAGGCAGCCGGGTACTGCTGGGCCACTCCGGCACTGGGACACCCTTCAGCGGTCGATCTCGACGAAGCCGCAGCCAGGACTCTGAGAGACCTGGGCTACATCAGATAGGGGAACCCTGCCGCGGACCATTCCCTGCGGTCACCGCGGGTTCGATTTCGATTACATCGGAAAGGGCCGCCGGTCGCCCGGCGGCCCTCTCAGTCGATTCCGGGCCTAGAACTGGGTCTTGATGCTTCCCCAGGTGGCGGAAGTAAGCCCCAGCTCGATGTCGATGTCGATCTCCGTGAGACCGTTCCCCGAGCCGCCCGACCACGACCAGAAGAAGGTTCCACGGGTGTCTGCGTAGCAGAGGCCCAGCGAGGATGATGCTCCGACGGACGGGCATGGCACTGTCGCGAGATAGGACAGGGTCGACCCGTCGAACACGTAGAAGTAGAAGTTGAGCGTGTTGTAGCAGGTCACCATCACGCCGAGGTTGCCCTCGTAGGGGAACACGGCGAGCCCGCTGAGCTGGTTGTTCGGTTCGGTGATCACGTAGGAGTTCTGGGTACCGCCGGGGACGAACCTGTAGATGGTGTAGGTCGATCCGCTGCTGCCGGCCTCCCAGTACTCGCCGCTCGCCTCGTCGAACTCCATGCCGCGGCCGCCCGAACCGGCCGGGTTGGCCGGCAGGTCGACCCAGGTCGGGCCGCTTGCGCAGACGAACAGGTTGGTGAGGCTCCAGTCGTTCGATGTGAAGATCGCGTCCGACGGGCCCGCAGCGACTCCGAAACAGCTGGTATTCGTGTCCATCAGGTCGATGTATCCGCTGAGCGCTTCACCGGAGGCGTCCCAGCGGTTGATCCTGTCCTCGTTCGCGCTGGCCATGATGATGTAGCCGTCCTCGGTGTTCAGCCAGTCGAGCCCCAGGGCCTGCACGCCGGGCATCCAGGTTTCGATCACGGTGATCGTGACGTCGTCCATCTCCTGGTGGACCGTGGGCGTGACCGCGGCGAAGGGACTGTCGTTCCCGTCCTGGCTCGCATAGGCAAGCGCGCCCAGGAAAAGGACTGCGAGACACAGCTTCTTCATACCACCCTCCTGGAAGAATGACCCGCATTATTATTGAACCGATCCAATACCGATGTCCATCGAAAGGGTCGAGCGGCCGCTCCGGCCGTCCGGGGGGGCTGACCCTGCGGTCGGGCCGGCATGCCCGGGATACTGGAATACCGGGCGGCCCGGCCGGGTAGAACCTGCAACGGACAGCAAACGGAGGTGCATCGTGAAATCGGTTGTCGTTGCGGCGCTGGCAATACTCTCTACGGCACTGGCCCAGGATGACGCGGCTGACTACAGCAGGCTCCAGGCCGTGGGGGAGAACGGTGTGGTGGTCGATCTCCCGCTAGAGCACACTTCGGTCGAAATATCGGTCACCGGCAACCTGCAGAGGGCCGTTGTCAGGCAGGTGTACGGCAATCCGTTCGCGGAGCCGATCGAGGCGGTATATGTCTTCCCGCTGCCCGACGACGGTGCGGTCGACAGGATGAACATGTACATCGGAGACCGGCTGGTGGTCGGGCGCATCTACGAGAGGGACGCCGCAAGGGCCATCTACGAGGAGGCGATCTCCTCGGGCCAGACCGCGAGCCTGCTCGAGCAGGAGCGGCCCAACATCTTCACGCAGAGCGTGGGGAACATCCTGCCCGGCGACAGCATCACGATTGAGATAAGCTACGTGGCCACGGTGGGATACGATGACGGCCGCTACGAGCTCTCGTTCCCGATGGTGGTCGGCCCGAGGTTCATCCCCGGGGAGCCTGCAGGGCAGACGGGCACGGGGTGGTCGTTCGACACCATCCAGGTCCCCGACGCAAGCAGGATCACCCCCCACGTGGTTCCCGAGGGCACCAGGGCCGGGTACGACATCGACCTCTCCGTCACCATGAACACCGGTTTCCCGGTGGGCCAGGTCAGGAGCCTCAACCACGAGGTCGAACAGGAGCGCGAGGACGGCACGATCCATATCGAACTGGCGAGGAAGGACGAGATCCCCAACCGCGACTTCGTGCTCACCTACACATCCGCCTCGGACAGGATCGAGACCGGCATCATGGCCACCAACGGCGACCTCGGCGGGCACTTCATGCTGATCCTGCAGCCCGAGGTGGACGTCGCAGACAGCGACATAATGCCCAAGGAGATGTTCTTCGTCGTCGACTGCTCGGGTTCGATGAGCGGCCAGCCGATGGAGGTCGCGAAGGAGACCGTCAGGCAGTTCGTCAGGGGGATGAACCCGGGCGACTCGTTCCAGATCATCCGGTTCAGCGAGGATGCCAGCGGGATGTCGGACCACCCCCTGGAGAACACCCCCGACAACGTAGCTACGGGCATCTCGTACATCAACGCCCTCCAGGGCGAGGGCGGGACGATGATGATCGAGGGTATCAGGTCCGCCGTCGGATACCCCGGGGATCCCGACAGGATGAGGTTCATCGTCTTCCTCACCGACGGGTACATCGGCAACGAGGCCGAGATACTGGGCGAGCTACAGACCACGCTCGGCGAGAACACAAGGCTCTTCAGCGTGGGTGTAGGCTCCAGCCCCAATCGCTACCTCATCGAGGGCCTGGCCGAGGAGGGCCGCGGTGCGGCCTACTACGTCGGGCTGGACGAGGATCCCGAGACGGCCGTTTCGGCAGTCTACGAGAAGCTCAACAACCCCTATCTAGTCGGCATCGACATCGACTGGGGCAACCTTAAGGTGACGGAGGTCTATCCCGCGTCCATCCCCGATCTCTTCGCCGGGCAGCCGCTGGTCGTCACCGGCCGCTACACGGCCCCCGGGAGGGGCCAGGTCAGGGTGACCGGCATGGTGGGCGACCGCGAGTGGAGCAGGAACATCTCCGTAGATCTCCCCGAGGAGGAGGAGGGCAACGACGTAATCGCCACCCTCTGGGCGAGGCGCAAGATCCACGACCTCTCCAGGCTGCTCTACGATCCCTACGGATACGAGACCTACGACCAGGAGGTGGTCGACGCCATCACCGACGTGGCCCTGGACTACCAGATAATGAGCAACTACACCTCATTCGTCGCCGTGAGCGCCGAGGTGAGGACCGTGGACGGCAGGCCCGTAACGGTCGAGGTCCCGGTCAACATGCCGCAGGGCGTGTCCTACGAGGGCGTGTTCGGCGAGGGAAGCGGAGGGTATTTCGCGACCGCCCAGAGCCAGATGGCCGCACCTTCTACGACGATGATGAGGTCGTACGGCACCGTCGGCGGCACCGGCGGGTACGCGCCCGGCGGGGTGACCGAGATGGAATGCTGTGACATGGCCTACGACGGCGACTACCACTACAATCCCTCGGCGTCGGTGACGATGGTGACGGCATCGCCCTATCTCGGTCTGAGGGCATCGGAGGTGCGGTCGGCCCTCAGGGAATGCGTCGACGGGATGCAGGCCGCCTATGCCGAGTTCGCGGAGGAGACGCGTCTCGACGACGGCACCTTCGCGACCGGCAGCATCACGTTCTCGATAGAGTTCGATGCCACGGGCAGGGTCGGGGATGTGTCCGCCGTCAGCGACGGAGTCGGGTCGGACAGGCTGGTGAGGGACATGACGGCGCTCCTGAGGGCTGT
Source organism: Candidatus Fermentibacterota bacterium (assembly GCA_022703195.1). Taxonomy (GTDB): domain Bacteria; phylum Fermentibacterota; class Fermentibacteria; order Fermentibacterales; family Fermentibacteraceae; genus Fermentibacter. Next base: position 10,030 of record JAKLEF010000016.1, read on the forward strand.
CAGGATCCCCGAGCCGCCCGAGGGCGCCGGGACGATCATCGTCACATACAGCTTCTCGGCCGTGTAGCCGGGTAGCTGCGGGAACAGGGGGGGCGGACGAGGTCCGCCCCCCCTCTGCCTGTACGTGCGGGCCGGAACGGCAGCGGCTCCACGCAGCGAAGTCGCGTGCCGTCTCCTCTACTGGCTCGGGTGGAAACCCTCCCGGAACCTGAGGAACTTCGCGGGATTGCCGGCTACGATGGCCCCGTCCGGTACGTCCCTGGTGACCACCGATCCAGCGCCGACGATGGCATTCCTTCCGATCCTCACGGGCAGGATGGTCGCGTTCGAGCCGATGCTGGCACCGTCCTCGACCACGGTCCCCTTCCATCTGTCCTTCTCGGGCTGGGGCGGGTAGACGTCGTTGATGAACATCACGCCGTGCCCGATGAAGCAGTCGCTCCCGATGGTCACCATGTCGCAGACGAACGAGTGGCTCTGCACACTGGTCCTGTCGCCTATGACGGCCCCGCGCTGGATCTCGGTGAAGCAGCCTATCATGCAGTCCCGCCCGATCCTGCACCCGTAGAGGTTCACGAAGTTCCAGACCCTCGTCCCCTCGCCTATCTCGCAGTCGTTGATCAACTTGTAATCCATGCGCACCTCCGTTTCGAGACCTTCCGAACATACCCCCGGCCATCCCGCGAAGCACGGTTTTTACACCGGCCTGCCGCCTTCGTATGCTTGCGCATGCAGCCGGGGTGGAACGGCATGGACGGGGGGGGAGCGGATGTCCGTCGAGTTCAAGTGCCCATCGTGCGCGGGGGATCTCTCCGTGAAGTCAGACGAGAAGACGACGACCTGCCCCTACTGCGGCAGTTCGGTGCTCGTGCCGGACGAGCTGCGCGAAAGGACGCAGATCGGACCGACGGTCGTCGTCGAGACCGCCCGCACCGCAAGGAGTGCCGCGAGCTGCGTCATCGTCGCAGTTGCCCTGGGAATGCTGCTCATCAGCGGCCTGACGGTCTTCCTCCTCACGAATGCAGGCTCGAAGGACGGAGAATCGCTTCTGCAGGGTGATGCCGATGCCGTTCTGACGTTCGGCGCCGAGGGTACGGGACACGGTTACTTCTCCGATCCCAGGCACATCGCGGTGGATGGGGACGGGCACATCTACGTGGCCGACTACACGACGGGCAGGATACAGGTCTTCGACGGCGGAGGGAACTTCCTGCGCCAGTGGTTTGTCGAAGGCGTGAACGACGAGGTCTACATCTCCTCGATGGACGCATCGCAGGGCGGGATCGTCTATCTGACCGAGACCGGAAGGATACTCGCCTACGACGGCGCCACCGGAGACCCGCTCGGGATGCTGACTGACATCGACGGCTTCTCCGACCTGTTCGTCACCGAGGACGGCGACGTCCTGGCTGCGATGTGGTCCTGCGGCGACAGGCTCTGCCGGTTCGCGCCGGACGGGACGGCCGAGCTGGACATCACCGGAGCGGTGGACGAGGCAGCCGGGAGCAGCGAGCTGTCGCCGCTGGTCGCCGCCGACGGCACCGGCGACATCTTCGTGCTCGGGACCTTCAACGGCCGGGTCTTCAGGTTCGACGAGGACGGCGCCTTCAGGGACATGTTCGGATCGTCGGGCACCGAACCGGGTCAGTTCGGATTCCCCTCGGACATATCCGTCGACGGCCGCGGGTACGTCTATGTGCCGGATTCGGGCGGTTTCATCTCGGTCTTCGATGCGTCCGGGAGATTCCTCGACAGGATCGACCTGCCGTTCTACGACTATGTCTACGGCATGGACGTGGGGCCGGACGGCAACCTCTATCTCGTCACGGGCGGGTTCGAGGTCGTGGTCATCCCGCCGTACGAGGGCTGAGAGTATGCGGGGGGGCCGCCCTGCGGCCCCCCCTCTTCTCTATTCTCCCTAACTCCTCACAGGAACGGGTACCTGAAGTCAGGCGGCATCTGGACCTTCCCGCGTCTCCATTCATGGTCAGACATCATTCCTCTGACAGGAACGGGTAACTGAAGTCACGCGGCATCTGGACCTTCCCGCGTCTCCATTCATGGTCAGACATCATTCCTCTGACAGGAACGGGTAACTGCAGTCACGCGGCATCTGGACCTTCCCGCGTCTCCATTCATGGTCAGACATCATTCCTCTGACAGGAACGGGTAACTGAAGTCACGCGGCGTGTTGAAGCACTCCTTCAGGGTCCTGACGCTGATCCAGCGCAGGAGGTTGTAGATCGACCCCGCCTTGTCGTTGGTGCCCGACGCCCTGGCGCCGCCGAAGGGCTGGTGCCCCACCGACGCGCCTGTCGTCTTGTCGTTGATGTAGAAGTTGCCCGCGGCGTGCCTGAGGCGCGTCTCGGCGAGCTTCACGGCCTCCCTGTCGCGCGCGAAGATCGCGCCGGTCAGGGCGTACGGCGACGTGGAGTTGCAGGTTTCCAGGACATCCTCGAACTTCGCGTCGTCGTAGACGAAGACGGTCAGCACCGGGCCGAAGATCTCCTCCTCCATCATCCTGTCGTGGGGGTTCGTCGTCTGCACGACGGTCGGCTGCACGAAGTACCCGCTCGAGTCGTCGCAGGTGCCTCCGTGCACGATCGAGCAGTCCGCGCTGCCCCTGGCATAGGCCAGGTACGAGGAGATGTTGTCGAAGGAGGCCTTGTCGATCACAGCGCCCATGAAGTTGGAGAAGTCCTCGACCGGGCCGGCCTTGATCTGCGAGAGGATCCCGAGCATCCGGTCGCGCACGTCGGGCCATATCGACGATGCGATGTAGGCCCGCGAGGTGGCCGAGCACTTCTGCCCCTGGTACTCGAAGGCGCCGCGGACGAGGCAGGTCGCCAGACCCTGCGGCTCGGCGGAGGGGTGGGCCACAAGGAAGTCCTTGCCGCCGGTCTCCCCGACTATCCTCGGGTAGGTCCGGTATCTCCCCATGCCCCCGGCGACGGTCTGCCAGATCCTGTTGAAGGCCGAGGTGGATCCGGTGAAGTGCACACCGGCGAGCGCCGGGTCCGAGAGAACCGATCCGCCGATCGCGGCCGAGTCGCCCGGGATGAAGTTGATCACTCCGGGAGGCAGCCCGGCATCCATGAAGGCCTGCATCACCATCCAGTTGGAGTAGACTGCCGTGGAGGCCGGCTTCCACAGCACGGTGTTCCCCGCGAGGGCGGGGGCCATGGACAGGTTGCCGCCGATCGCCGTGAAGTTGAACGGAGAGATCGCGAAGACGAAGCCCTCCAGGGCCCTGTATTCCATCCTGTTCCATGTCGCCGCGAAGTTCTCGGGCTGGATCTGGTAGATCTGCTGCATGAACCAGGTGTTCATCCTCAGGAAGTCAGCCAGCTCGCATATCGCGTCGATCTCGGACTGATGGCAGGTCTTGCTCTGGCTGAGCATCGTGGATGCGTTGATCAGGCTGCGCCTCTGCTTCGAGATGATCTCGGCAGCCTTGAGGGAGACGGCTACCCTCTCCTCCCAGGGCATGACCGACCAGGTCTTCCACGCCTTCGAGGCGGCCTCGATCGCCAGGCGCACCTCGTCGGGGCCGGCCTTGTGGTAGGTCGCCAGGGTGTGCCCATGGTCGTGGGGGCATACGCAGCGGCCCATGCTGCCGGTCCGTACCTCCCGCCCCCCGATGAGGAGCGGTATCTCGATCTCCGAGGATCTGAGGGAGGCGAGGGTGGACTTCAGCTCCTCGCGCTCGGGCGTTCCCGGAGCGTAGGGCGTCACGGGTTCGTTCGGCGGCCTGGGGATGTGCACCAGTGCGTTCATGTGGATCTCCTTTCCAAATGCGGGAGGCGCAGCCGTTTCCAGCGGCACCCTGTCGGCCCTGCGGGCATGGCGCCCTGCTTTGGCCCGGAGGGCTCGGAGAGCCGTGATTATATCGAATGGAACCGACTCGTGGAGACGCCGGAGAACGGCGGGGATCAGGCCAGGATGCGGACCGAGCTGGCCTTGAAGGAGATCCAGATCTCGGAGCCCGGCCGGAGCCCGAGTCTCTCGGTGGATTCCCTGGTGACGGTGGAAGCGATGGAGACCGAGCCTGACTCGGCATTGACGATGTCGGTGTAGAGGCCCCTCTCGATCGAGGAGACGGTTCCCCGGAAGGTGTTCCTCTGGCTGGAATCGGCGGGCTGTGATGACGAGACCGTAACCGTCTCGGGGGGGATCACGATGCACCCTGCGCCCGACGCCGGCCCGGCCAGAACGATCTCGAGCCCGCCGACGCGGGCCGTCGTGCCGTCGAAGGAGGCCCGCAGGATGTTCCTCATGCCCGAGAAGGATGCCACGAAGAGGTTGGAAGGCGAGAGCCGTACGGAGTCTACAGGGCCGTCCTGGGCCATCCGGCCTTCGGCGAGCACCGCTACGTGGCTCGCAAGGGCCAGGGCGTCTGCGAGGTCGTGAGTGGCCATCACCACGGTCATGCCCCTGCCGCGGTGCAGCGATGCTATCAGGGAGCGCATCCCGGGCCTGAAGCCCTGGTCCACCGAGCTCAGCGGCTCGTCGAGGAACAGGATCTCGGGGTCGGTGGCCAGCGCCCTCGCGAGCGCGACCTTCTGCATCTCGCCGCCGGAGAGCGTCGCGGCGTTGCGGTCGAGCGAGAGGTAGCCGAGGCCGACCGTGTCGAGCACCGAACGGAAATTGTCGGGTTCGAACAGCGCCAGCGCGAGGTCGTTCCTGCCGTTGGCGGCCTCGGTCACCATGTGGTCGAGCTCGCCCAGCGCATAGGTCCGGTTGTAAAGCTTGGTCACCAGGTCCTGGTTGCGCATCTGCTCCAGGGCTTCGGCGTCGACGCCGCTGACCGAGCGGCGCAGGGTGATCT
>JAKLEF010000160.1 GCA_022703195.1 Candidatus Fermentibacterota bacterium
CCGGGCAGGCGCCCCCCGCCCTGTGCTTCAGGTGGCCGGGCAGGTCGCCCCAGGAACCCCCAGTGATCCCGACCCCTGAGGATCTGCAGAGGATCCCCCCGTCCTCCTGCGACACCCCTCCGGTGCTCTCCCGTCCGCCTTCCGCCAGGTCCGGATCGCTTTCGGTCTACCTCAGCGCGGTCTCCGGCGAGGCGGTCGAGTCCCTCATCGCTACCCTGTGCGAAAGGCTCGATTTCAGGCGCGAAGAGGCCCTCGCTTTGGTAGGGAGTCCGCCTCCTGTCAGGATTGCCTCGGGACAGCCGCCCGGGAAGGCGGCCGAGATCGCCGCAATGCTGGAAGGCCCGGGCGTCACCCTGAGCCTCTGTTCCACCCAGCCGTCCAGGCTGCCGAGGGAGTCGGCGCATGATGGGTTCATGAGCTGGCTCAACCGGAATGGATGATACCGCACGCGACTACCTCGATTTCGCCGCACTCGAGAAATCCCTCTCGAGGGCGACCGTCGCGGCGTATCGGTCGGATCTCGCGGAGGCCGAACTCTGGTTCGAGAGGGAGGGCTCCAGGCTCGACTCGGCGGATGCCGGCTCGATAGCACGTTACGCGTCCTCTCTTGGCGAGGCGGGCATCTCGCCCGTGTCCATCAGGCGGAAGACATCCGTCCTGAGAGGATATTTCCGGTATCTGGAGTCCGAGGGTCTCAGGAGCGGCAATCCCGTTGCCGATCTCCCGCCGGCCCGCGTCCCCGGCAGGCTGCCTGACGTCCTCTCTCCCAAGGCGGCGGCCGCTCTGGTGGAGGCCTTCGATGGGAGCACGCCGGTTTCGGCGAGGAACAGGGCGATGCTGGAGCTTGCCTACGGATGCGGCCTGCGCGAGAGCGAGATAACCGGCCTCACGACGGACAGGGTCTCCCTGGAGGATGAATGGGTGAGACCCGAGGGCAAGGGCGGCCGTGAGCGGCTCGTCCCGCTCGGGGGAGTCGCGGCCCGCTGGCTCGGGCGGTTCATGGCCGGGCCCAGGCTCGAGATCCTCGGCGGGAGGTCGAGCAGATACGTGTTCCCCGGAAGGGGAGGCCGGCCCCTCTCGCGCATGACCTTCTGGAACGTGGTCAGGCGGGCGGCCGTCCTGTCGGGGGTGCCCGTCTCCACCCATCCCCACACGCTCAGGCATTCCTTCGCGACCCATCTGCTCGAGGGCGGAGCGGATCTCAGGGTCGTCCAGGAGCTCCTCGGGCACGCCGACATCAGGACTACGGAGATCTACACCGACATAGACAGGACCTGGCTCGTGGAGGTGATGAGGACGTGCCACCCGAGATCAGGCCGATGACCGGCTTCCCGAGTTCCTTCCAGTCCTCGTGGCAGGTCGCCAGGGCGCTGTACCACACGGCACTCTGGAGCGGGGGCAGACGGGCGACGGTCTGGATACCGCAGTTCGCCTCCCTGAGGAATCATGTCCGTGAGATATCGCGGAGCGCAGCCGGATCGAGGGTGGAGAAGCTGTCGAGGACGCTCAGCCTGTGGCCGGATCTGGCCGAGGTGTCGGCGTCCCTCCCGGCGGATTCGGCGGCCGAGCTCATGTCGGCATGCCTCGACGAGGCCGCGGCTCTGCTAGAGCTGGGCTATCCCTCCGGTGAGGGCCTCGACTTCGTGACCAGGATGCCCTCTCCGGGATCCAACGGCAGGCGCACTCCGGCCGAGATGAGGTCGGCCGTCCACCATCTCGGCGGCGACTTCCAGCTCCTCAGGACCATGATGAGGGTCCCCGATCCATTCGCCCCCTGCCTCAGGGTAACGTTCTCCGTCTGGCCGCGCTACCTTCCCCCCGGAGAGCACGAGAGCCTGCTCCTGTCGCATCCCGGCGGAAGGCTCCCCACGACGGTGCACTACCGGAGGGACCTCAGAGGATACGCCCTCCTGTGCATGTTCGACCTCTCGGCCAGGCTGAAGGCCGCTGAGGGGATCCAGATGTCCCATGCCGGCTTCGGCGCCTTCGCGGATGAGCTCTCCTGAAGCCCCTGTGATACTGAGCACCGGCGTGGCGCGGGGCTGGACGTGGACCAGGTGCTATCTGGCAGGCGATCCGGCCACGCGCAGGGCCGTCCTGGTGGATCCCTCCACCATGGACGCCGATGAGCGCACCCGGGTGGACAGGATGCTCTCCGGGTGGGACGTGGGGCTCGTGGTGCTCACACACGGCCACTGCGACCACATCTCGGACGCACGCTGGTGGAGCGGGAGGCTCGGCGTCCCTCTGGCTGGGCACCCCGACGACCTGCCGCTCTTCAACGATCCCGGCCTCAACGGCTCCGAGGCCTTCGGAAGGAGGCTCTCGACCGGGGGCCTGGACTTCGAACTGAACCATGGCGACAGGCTCGAGGAAGGCGTACCGGATTCCGTCGTCATACACCTCCCCGGGCACAGCCCCGGCAGCATCGGCCTGCTCTTCCCGGGGCATCTCGTCTCCGGCGACACCCTCTTCAAGGGTTCCATCGGGATCGACAGCCTGCCCGGCCTGGGCCCCCTCTGGGGCGCCTCCATCGCAGTCGAGATAGAGTCCATCCGGACGAGGATCTTCACGCTCCCCCCAGGGACCGTGGTGCACCCCGGGCACGGACCCGACACCACGGCCGGCGACGAGGCACGCTCCAATCCGTTCGCCGCCGTACGCTAGAGTCTTCATAATAGGCCCCTGAACCCGGACCGGGCGCCCCCGGCCCGGAGGCATACTCCAAGCACCTGGAGGACAGATGAATCCGTTCGTTCTCGCAGCGATACTGAGCGGGGTCCTCCCGCCGGCCTCCGAGGTCCCTCTGATGCTCTCCGGAGAGAGCCGCTCGGTCTTGCTCGAGGACGGTTCGGCCTGGGTTCGCATCCTCGAGCAGGACTACGTCTTCCTCAGGGTCTCCTCGGACCCCGCCGCAAGTCTGACCGCCTATGACGAGGAGGGCGAGGTCCTCGCCACTAGCGAGCGGGGCGGGCTCCTGCTCTCCGCCTTCGCCGACTACTGGTTCTTCGTCGAGGTGAAGGGGGCTCCCGGCTCAAGCGTAGAGATCACCGTCGCCGACAAGGCCCCCGTGCTCATGGCTCCGACTTCGGTCCAGTCGGGTGCCGTGTCGGCCAACGAGATGAGCGAGGCCTTCAGGTTCGTCCCCCCGAGGGAGGGCGCCTGGCGCTTCGAACTCGACGGGACGAGCTCCACCGACCTGGATCTGGATGTATACGGGCCCGGGATGGACCTCTGGTCCGGCGGATACAGCGCGGAGGGCGACGAAACCGTACAGGTCTGCGCCATGCCGTCCGAGACCCTCGTGGTGGTGGTTTCGAGGTACAACAAGGCGGGTGATGGAGCCTTCTCGCTCTCGGCAACGCGTACCGGAGCCTTCCCCTCGCTCTCGGGGACCCGTACGGGGACGCTCGACGGGAACAACTACGTCGCCAGGTTCAGGGTGGCTGCGTCGGACCTGCGGAGGATGCTCGACCTGGGCAGCTCCTCCGAGTCGGGGGACATCGATCTCGCGCTCTACGACATCGAAGGCGAGTACCTTGCCGGCTCGTCGACCTACTCCTGCCAGGAGGCTCTGCTCCTTCCGGTCGGAGGCAGCGGCTACATAGCAGAGGTGACGGCCTACGACTTCGGCGATTCGGACCGGATAAGATACGAGATCAGCGAGATGGGCGGGCTCGAAGCAGTGAGGGGCGAGCGCCTCGACACCCTCGTGACGCTCTCGTCGGGCAGGTCGTTCGTGGTGGGCATATCCCCTCCGTCCGACTGCGTGCTGGAGATAGCCGCCCTGTTCGAGAAGACCAGGGACGGCGACTTCACGGTCTTCAGGAGCGACGGCCCGCCGGTGGTCTCCCTCACGACCGAGCGGGGAGACGAGCGGCTGGCCATGTGGGTCGAGGGAGGGGACACCCTCTGGGTGAGCCCCGGATTCTCGAGCAGCGTCGATGCGACAGAGTGCAGGCTCACCATCTCCCCCTCGCGGCCAGCCGTGCTGTCGGGCGCCGTGCGCGGACAGCTCGACCCGTCCGCTCCGGTCGCGGTGTTCCAGGCCAGGTCGGAGGAGGATGCAGTTCTGAGCATCCGGCTCAGGGGGGCCGAGAGGGAGACCGACTTCGACCTCTTCGTGTCCGGCCCGGGGCTGGACAGGATGGCACAGGGGTGGGTCAGCTCCGCTGATGCAGCCGGCGACGAGGAGATCTCCTTCCACACCCGCGAGGCGGCTGCCTATGCTGTCACCGTATACACCTACGAACGCAACGGTCAGGGTCCCTTCACGTTATCGGCCGAGATCATCCCCGACGAGCCCCTCGCCGCTCCAGGCGGCCCGGGGGAGACCTGGGCGGTCATAGCCGGCATCAGCGGCTACCCGTCCGCCGCCGCAGTCCTCGACAGGGCCAGCATGGACGCGCTCGACTTCTACAGGTTCCTCGTCACGGGCCAGGGAGTGGATCCCGACCACATCATCCTCCTCGTGGACGAGACGGCCACTGCGGACGCATTCCGCGGAGCGGTGGGAGAGGCTCTCTCCGCCGCGGGTGAGGGCGACGTCCTGTACGTGTTCTTCAGCGGCCACGGCGGCCAGGACGTCCCTGGCAGCGGAGGCTCCGAGGAGGCCGACGCCACCGACGAGACGATCTGCCTCTACGACGAGGACGTGAGCGACGACTGGCTTGCCGGGAAGCTGTCGGGGAGCGCCGCAGGGATCGTCCTGCTCGCCGATGCCTGCCATTCCGGCGGGCTGGTGAACGACTTCGACGAGGGATCCAACGTGCTGGTCCTCACCGCCGCCAGGGAGGATCTGAGCGTCAGCGAGAGGATCCTGACACCCATACTGCTGGACGGTGCCGGAGGCGAGGCCGACGAGGACGGGAACGGCCTCGTAACCGCCGGCGAACTGGCTGCCTACGTGGACTCCCGGCTCCAGCTCGTCTGTCCGGTCTGCGACGCCACCATCGACCCCAGGACCGCGCAGTGCCCGGACTGCGGCTCGGTGCTCAAGGGCGAGAACAGGGTACCGCGCCCGGAGCAGGGAGTTTTCCTGGATCCCGGGACCGTGCTGGCGGTCACGAGGGGGGGCGGCAGTGGGAGATAGGGATCTCCACCCACTCGAAGTCGCCCTTCTGACCAGCCTGGACGCCAGGGGCGAGGCCTGGGACGACGAACTGATCGGAACGGAAGGGCTGCCCGACGAGGGCTCCTACC
>JAKLEF010000161.1 GCA_022703195.1 Candidatus Fermentibacterota bacterium
TCCGACGAAAAGGCGGCGCCTCGGGCGCCGCCTTTTCGTTCCCCGGAGCTCCCGTGATCCTCACACGGACCAGGACGCCCGCCCGGGGCGCCGCCTGTTCTATCCCCAGAACTCCCGTATCTCGCGCATGGACCAGGACGCCCGCCCGGGGCGCCCGTCACGCAGCCAGTGGGCAGGCAGCAGATCCGAATAGGGCGGCGAGAGGAATCTGCCGTCCAGCAGAAGCAGCACCGCCCTGTCCCCGGGCTTCCTGACGAGCCTCCCCGCCGCCTGGACAACCCTCGACATGCCGGGGATGACGGATGCGCATGTGAATCCGTCCCTCCCGGACGCGGAGAAGTCGGCCCTCAGGAGGTCGCTCCTCAGGTCGACCGAGGGCAGGGAAGGCCCCACCACCGCCGCGCCCCTGAGATCAGGGGCCCTTAGGTCGACGCCTTCTGAGAAGATCCCGCCGGACACCGTCAGGACGAGCCTCCCGCCCTTCTCCAGCTCCTCCATGAACGAGTCCCTCGACTGCTGGTCCATCCCCGGCCTCTGCACGAGCAGGGCGTCCGAAACCTGCCCGAGCGCCCGTGCGGCGGCATCCATGTAGCCGTAGGAGGGGAAGAAGAGCACCCAGGTCCCGGGCATCGTCGCTGCCAGCAAGGTGATCCTCTTCACCAGCATGGGCATGCTCCTGGCCCTGGCCCTGTAGCGGGTGTCCACGTACCCGTCGACCCAGACAGAGAGGCTGTTCTCCGGGAACGGCCAGGGGAGCGATTCGATCACCGACTCCTCTCCCAGTCCGAGGAGGTCCCTGTGGTGCTCGAGAGGCATCAGCGTGGCGCTGAAGCAGACCGAGGCCCTCGAGGATGCGAACCTCTCGCCGGTGAACCGGGACGCATCCGTGCAATACCACTGCACCGACGTCCCCCCGCCGTCCTTCCTGCAGAGGAGGTGGAAGCCGCTGCCCGCGAGCGCCGACACCTTCGCCATCGCCGACACCGCGTAGAAGACGTCTATCAGTTCGTCCGACGGCGGGACCTCGAGCTTCGCGAACTTCCCGGCCCAGGCCTCGGGACGCAGGCACAGGTCGGTCGCCGGGTCGATCTCGATCTCGCCGCCCTCGGCGAGAGCAGGGTCGGAGCCGAGCCTCTCGAGCGAGCCCCTGAGCCCGCCCAGCAGCCTCCGGAACGACCCGAGCCTCTTCGGAAGAGGAAACGCGGCATCCACAAGGGCCGACGATATGCCCGGCGAGTAGTACTCCCTCGCCCGGGACGGAAGGTTGGCTGCCTCGTCCACCAGAAGCACGCTCCTGGCCTCCTCGGGCGGGTCGTCGAAGAACCTCCTGAGCCTGACCGAGGGATCGAACGCGTAGTTGTAGTCCCCCACGACAAGGTCGCAGTGCCTGGCCCTGGCGAGCTGCAGCTCGAAGGGGCACACACCTGCCGCCGCCGCCTCGGCCTTGAGGTCGGACGGCTCTACCAGCCCCTTCTCCATGAGGCTTTCCAGTATCCCGGAATCCCTGACCCTCGATCCGAAGCTCTCCGCGAAGCCGCACTCCGAAGCCCTGCAGCGGGCATTGCCCGCGGCGCACATCCTCTCCCTCGAATCCATCACCGTGACGGCCAGGTCGAGCCCTGCATCCCTCATGCCCCTGATGGTCTCCAGGCAGATGCGCCTCTGCGTGTTCTTGGACGTCAGGAAGAACACCCTGCACGAGGGCGGTATGGCAGCCTCAAGGGCCCCGGCCAGGATGGCAGCGGTCTTTCCCGTGCCGGTGGGCGCCTCCACGAGAACCCTGCCGGAGTTTGCGACCGCCTCCCAGGAGAGGCTTTCGAGCCTCTCCTGGCCCGGCCTCCTGTCGCGGTAGGGGAAGACTCCCCCGGAGGCAAGCCGCGCGAGCTGCCGCGAACGCCTGTCCCGCCAGATGGAGAGGAGCCCGGCGGCGGTGCCCAGCATCGCCCTCCACTGCTCCTCCAGGCCCGGCGCCGAGGCGTCGAGCCCGTACTCGGCCGGAGGAGGATCATCCTTCGAGCAGGGGAGCACGACCAGCCTCATGGAGATTCCGCTCCCGGAGGGAGGCCCGCCGGCGAGCGCCCTGGCGTAGAAGTAGAGCTGCATCCCGAAGGCGGCGGGGATGCCCGAACCGTCCGCGGGAGGGACCTCGCCCGTCGTCTTCACCTCTGTCACTCGCCTGCCGCCGCCGGAAAGGTCTTCGATCATGTCTGCGCGGCCGCTTACCTCGAACCTGTAGCCACCGGACTCGTCGGTGAGCGAGAGGGGGACCTCCAGCGCAGCCCCCATGACTGATTCCTGGAATGCCCTGTGGGCGCGCGCCTTCGCGGACGGATCGGCATCGAAGGGGCCCGGGACGAGACTTTCCGGCAGCAGGACGCGCTCTATCAGGTCCCTGATGCCTGACCTCACGGTCAGGGTCTCCTCGTCGAAGGGGATGAACATGGGTGCCTCCGGTCGCGGGTGCGATCAGCGGGGATCCATCCGGTCCCGATCCGCCCGGATTCGCTGATCGGATGGTTTTTGATTTATTGTAGTCTGTTCCGTACGGGTCAAGAAACCGGATCGTGCCGGAGGTCTGCTGGTTTGGAAAAGAAGTCCGTTCTCATCGCGGCCTCGGGCAGGGTGAGCAGGCTGCCGCCCTACCTGTTCGCCGAGCTCGACAGGAAGAAGGCGGCAGCGCTCAGAAAAGGCCTGGACATAATCGACTTCGGAATCGGCGACCCCGACCTCCCCACGCCGGACCGCATCGTCCGGGCCGGAGCCGGGGCCCTGGCGGATCCCGCCTTCCACAGGTACCCCAGGAACGAGGGCAGCGCGTTCTTCCTCGATGCAGCCAGGTCCTGGCTCTCGGGCGAGTTCGGGGTGGAGGCCGGCGAAGAGATGGGAGTCGCCGCCGTGATCGGCACGAAGGAGGGGATCGCCCACGTCCCGATGGCCTTCTGCAACCCGGGCGACGTCATCCTCACGCCGAGCCCCGGATATCCCGTCTACAGGGCCGCGGCCATCCTGGCCGACGCCGTGCCGGTCGACGTCCCGCTCAAGCGTGAGAACTCCTTCCTCCCCGATCTCGACTCGCTCGACCCGTCCGCCCTCAGGAGCGCCAGGATCCTGTACCTCAACTACCCCAACAACCCCACGGGCGCCGTGATGCCCCTCGACGAGATGAAGAGGGTCGTGGAGTTCGCGAGGCGCGAGGACCTCCTCATCGTAAGCGACAACTCCTACAGCCACATCAGGTTCGACGGGCAGAGCCCCGCCTCCTTCCTTCAGGTCGAGGGGGCTCTGCCGCTCTGCCTCGAGTTCCACTCCCTCTCCAAGACCTTCAACATGACGGGTTGGAGGATCGGCTTCGTGGCCGGTGGAGCGGGGCTTGTGAAGGCGTTCATGTCCGCCAAGGAGAACATCGATTCGGGCGTCTTCACGGCCGTGCAGAAAGCCGGCGCCGAAGCCCTGACGTCGTGCGGGGATGCATCGGCGACATGCTCTCGGTGTACTCCTCCCGGAGGAAGCTCCTCCTCGAAGGCCTGAGGAAGCTTTCCTGGGATGTCTTCGACGGGTCCGGGAGCCTCTATCTGTGGGCGGCCGTCCCACGGGGCTGGACTTCCATGGACTTCGCGGCCTGGCTCGTCACCGGTGCAGGCATAGTCGTGACGCCGGGCTCCGGGTTCGGAGCGTGGGGGGAGGGCTATGTGAGGTTCTCTCTCACTCTCCCCGAGGAGAGGATCATCAAGGCGCTCGGCAGGCTCGAGCAGCTCGAGCTGCACAGCCTGAGGGGCCGGTCAGCCATCCGGAGGTCGAAGAAGTGCCTGGAATCCTGAGGCTCGAAGGCATCGAGCTCTCGGTCACCCTGGGCATCCTCCCGGAGGAGACGCTGGCTCCGAGGCTCGTGAAGCTCGACATAGAGTGCGGGGGCGACTGGAGCCCCGGATCCCCTCCGCTGATCGACTACAGGGAGATATCGGACGCCGTGTCGGGGCTGTCCGGCTTCGAGTACGGGCTCCTGGAGGATCTGGTTTCCGATGTCGCCCATACTCTCGACAGACTCCGCCCCGGCCTCGGATGGCGTGTGACTGCGGTCAAGCCGTGCCCCGCTCTCTCGCTCCGGGTCGACAGGGCCGTGTTCACATGGGGCGGCGGATGACGCGGCCGTTCGCGGTGGCGATCGGCAGCAACCTCGGCGACAGGCGCCGGTTCCTGGCCGACGCGGCGTCGGCCCTCATGCGCGACGAGAGGGTCAGGCTCCCCAGGGCCGCCGGGATCTACGAATCCTCTCCGGCCGAGGGTGCGGAAGGGGGCAGATTCCTCAACACCGCGGTCTCCGGGCTGTGGGTGTCGGGCGCCCACGCCCTGCTGGATCTCTGCCGGAGCATAGAGATCTCGGCCGGTTCGGAGACGGTCAAGGGAGGCAGGGCGCGCAGGCTGGACATGGACCTGCTCTACCTCGGAGACGAGGTGGTGGTGGACGCCGACCTGGTGCTGCCGCACCCCGGGATATCCGGGAGACTGTTCGTGCTGGCCCCTCTGGCGGACCTGCTGGGTGACCGGCCCGTTCCTTGCCTGGGCGCATCCGCTCCGGAACTCATGGCGCGCCTCGAGGGCAGTGGAGATATTCTGCGGATAGAGGATCCTCCATTGCCGGGAGAGAACTGGCCAAGTGTCTGACAAGAGATACATCGTGGTCGAGGGTCCGATAGGGGTGGGCAAGACCACGCTCTGCGGCCTGCTCGGAGGGGTCTGGAAGGCCAGGCTCGTGCTCGAGGAGGTCGAGGAGAACCCGTTCCTTCCGATGTTCTACAGGGACAGGCGCTCCTACGCCTTCCAGACCCAGGTGTTCTTCCTCCTGAGCAGGTACCGGCAGCAGCAGAAGCTCGGACAGCTCGACCTCTTCGCCGGACCCGTGGTGTCCGACTACATGTTCGCCAAGGACAGGATCTTCGCATCCATGAACCTCTCTGAGCACGAGTTCGGGCTGTACGACAGGATAGCCACCATACTCGAGAAGGACGTCCATACTCCCGATCTGGTCATATACCTGCAGGCGTCCCTCGACGTGATACTCACACGCATCACCAGGCGGGGGAGGACCTACGAGAAGGACATGAGGAGGTCATATCTGGAGGCCCTGGTGAACGCGTACAACAGCTACTTCTTCCGCACCAGGGATCTCCCGGTGCTCATCGTGAACACTGACGGC
>JAKLEF010000162.1 GCA_022703195.1 Candidatus Fermentibacterota bacterium
ACAGGCTCGCCTCTCGGATATCCCCAGGCTGATCATCACCCGCTCGATCGCCCGGCGGCGTTTCGCCGGGCTCATCAATTTGGGGAGGCTGCTTCCTTCAGGATAGCCATGTCCAGAGCCTGATCGGCTACGATCTTCTTCAGCCGCGCGTTCTCTCGCTCCAGATCCTTCAGCCGCTTCGCCTGGTCCAGACGTAGCCCGCCATACTCATGTCTCCACCTGTAGTACGTCTGCTCCGTTATCCCGAGCTTCCGCACCACCTCGGCAACGGTCATCCCTCGGCCGGTCTCGACCTCCGCCTCGCGAAGCTTCGAGATGATCTGCTCCGGTGTGAACCTCTTCCGCGCCATCTTCTCCCCCCGTCAGGTCTACTCTAACATTACATCCGGACCTGTTCTCGGGGGGCAGGTCGATCCCGACAACGAACATCAAGGTCGCCATGATCTTCGACGACGGCCGCTGGTGGGTGTGCGACTGAGTCGAGCGGATTCCAGTTGTGCACTCTTGGACGAGGCTCCCGGGAGCCGGAGGGTTCAGCTCTGCAGGACAGCGCTCCTTCTGAGCAGGAGGTCCCGGTAGCGGGCCTTCATCGCTTCGTCGAGAAAACTGATGCTTATCACCCCGGTCCATTCCGGGATCATCCCGACTAACCTGAGCAGGGAGCCTTCGACCACCTTCCCGTTGAGGCCGAGACGCTCCCTGCCGAAGTAATCGACCAGGTCGTGCCGTGACAGGTTGCGTTTCCTGCCGCGCAGGGGCAGTGCGGTCTCCTCGATTTCGTCAGGCCTTCTACCGATCGCCTCCAGTTCTATAGTCGTGTTGAGGCAGTCGTACAGCGGCGAGAGTTCGACCCTGCCCTCCCGGCGGATTAGGGAGGTGTTCTTGAGATGCATGTCCTCGTTGCCGACCAGGAAGCTGAAGAGTGTTCTCTCGAAGAGCTTGACCTTCTCGACGACGGGGAAGGTGCAGTAACTGTCGATTATCTCCACCAGCCTCTCCATGCTGGAATCGTACTTCGTGGACCGGTCTCGGCCGCTCAGCTGTGCGAAATCCTCGACGGCGACCCTCCCCGTGTTTCCGGTCCTGTCGAAGCGTCTGATGAAGTACGAGAATGAGCCGTCGGCCGAACGGACGAGTCCGCTTACCGGGACCTCCAGTTCCGCCATCGCGGCCAGATGCATGGAAAGCCCCTCGTTCTCGGGCATGTGAGGGTAATCAGCGTGCTGGGGCTTGATGATGTAGGTGCCATATCGGTCGACGATTTCGAACGTTTCATTCTTCACGTCGAGCCGGGCGCTCAGCTTCGACTGGATGCCCTGTATCGACAGCTTGCCGGCCCGGGCGAGAGCCTCCCTGCGCTGTTCCGGAGCGCTCAGGGGAAGGGCCGTGAGGTCGGTGAGCCGCTTGTTGAGCTGCCGGAGCCCTCGGGGAGAGTAGAAATCCTCTCCGCACGGCTCGTAGGTGACAGGGCAGATGTTCAACGGCTTTCCATCACGGACACCGCGCCGACCATGTCACGACCCACTGCGAGCAGCTGGGAGAAATAGTCCCTGCTGTCTATCTTGTTCTGGCGTAGCAGATTCTCGAGCATATCGCCCTCGGGCAGAAGCCCCTCGAAGAAGGGCGGGAATCCATCGTACTCGTAAACCCTCCGATCGAGCGGCATGGTGAGGGAAACGGAAGGGCCGGGGTAATCCTCGAGATAGGTGAACCGGTACTTCCGTCCGGGCTCGAGCTCATCGAGGATGCCTGCAGGAACGCCATGGACGAGTACGGTCGCGCTCCTGCCCGCCTCCGGCATGAATCCGATCTCCTTCACTGCCCGACCGGCGGGAAGGAACGGACCGGGCTGTCCGTAACCGGGCCCGGCTTCGTCACTGGATCCGTGCTGGCCTCCGACCCGGAACCGAGCGGCGCCGACAGCCGGAGGTCGATATTCAGCACAGCAAGCACGGCGAGGATGCTGTCTATCCTTAGAGTCGTGCCGCCCTTCTCGAGATCGAACACTGTCGACTTGCCTACGCCGGCCAGATCTGCGAGCTGAAGCTGGGTGAGCTTCGCCTGCCTCCTGTGGAAGCGAACGATCCTGCCGAGATTCGCCATGAACTCAGAAACTGATGCCATTAGCCCCCCGAGAAATAACTGCTTTAGCAGTAATATTACGCGATTCAAGCAAGCGGTCAACTCGGAATGGCCTGATACGGCAGATATTGCTGCTTTAGCAGCTAATCGAGTGTGATCAGACGTACTGGTTCATCCGGTGTGGCTGATCCCGGGCAATTCACTGCTACGACAGCATGAAAGTATGGATTATCTGTCGACGCCGGGGGCATTTCGAGCCCCGGACCAGTGTGATCGAAGGCTGCTAGTCCTTCCTGTAGGTGGTGTGCGGCGTAAGGCTGCCGCACTTCTGGCAGAGCACGAGGCGCACGGGGTTGCCCGAAGCCTTCCAGCGGACGCCGCCGGCATCCCAGACCGAGATCTCGTGCCCGCAGGCGCAGCGCATCATCCATCTCTGCGACTCCTCGCGCATGTCCCTCGCCCATGCAGCCGGCACCAGCGAGGTGAGGATCTTCTGGATCAGCGTCATCTCGGCCCCCAGGTGGAGAGTGCGGACGGTACACTGCGATCGACGACAGCCTTGATGGTGAGCCAGTCGCCGTCGTATGCCGCCCCGTCCGCTGGCTCGAGGATGGAGACATCGCCCGCCGACAGTGCGGCCAGCACCGAAAGGCAGATGACCATGCGTCCCCCCTCCGACGAAGAGCATCAACTCGCAATAGGAATAACGTAGAGCGGGCAGGAAGTCCATCCTCACCATGGAGGATGAGTCGAACAGCTCTGTTCCATGAGGGGGTCATCCTGAATCATCAATCCGCCTTGTCCTCGATGCGTCCTGCCTGTGGGCGTCGGGACCGATAGTCAGAGCGGTCCGGCTTGCCGGGCGGAGGCACGATGGTGCCGCCGGGCCTATAATCGAACTCGGGCGCATCCCGCGGCGTGCCCCGATCGATGAGGAAGGGCTCGAATGACCGACATGCCAGGCATCTCCCCCGTGATGATCCTCGCCGCCGGCCTGCTGATCTTCCTGGGGGCCCTGGCCCACCGCCTTTCGGAGCGCATCGGCGTCCCAGCCCTGCTCCTCTTCCTCGGGATAGGAATGCTGGCCGGATCCGACGGCATCGGCGGCATCAGCTTCGACGACCCCGACGCAGCGAACTCCGTCGGGGTCTTCGCCCTGGCCTTCATCCTCTTCTCCGGCGGCCTCGATACCGACTGGCGCAGCGTACGCCCGGTTCTCGGCCGGGCGATTCTGCTGGCCACGGCGGGGGTTATCGTCACGGCCCTGCTCGTAGGCTTCTTCTGCAGATTCGTACTCGGCATGCCTCTGTTCGATGGGCTCCTGCTGGGGGCGATCATCTCCTCGACCGACGCGGCAGCCGTCTTCGCCATCATGAAATCCCGCAGAGTGAGGCTGAAGGGCAACCTGAAACCCCTTCTCGAACTCGAGTCGGGAAGCAACGACCCCATGGCCGTGTTCCTCACGATCACCGTTCTCGGCTTCGCCACCGGAAGTGCCGCTTCGTGGACATCCTCGGCCGTCTCCCTGGTCGTGAACATGACCCTGGGGATCATCACGGGCGTCGCCAGCGGATTCCTGGCCTCGGCAGCCTTCAACCGCCTCAGGCTTGCCTCCGAGGGTCTCTATCCGGTTCTGAGCCTGAGCGTAGTGCTCATCACGTACGGATTGTGCAACACGCTCGGAGGGAACGGATTCCTCGCGGTCTACGCCTGCGGCATCGTGATGGGCAACAGGGATTTCCTGCACAAGCGCGGCCTGGCGCGATTCCACGACGGGGTCGGATGGCTGATGCAGATCATGCTGTTCGTCGTCCTCGGCCTTCTCGTCTATCCCTCGCGGATCCCGGGTGTTGCAGGGACTGCGCTCCTCGTCGCGCTCTTCCTCATGGTCGCCGCAAGGCCCGCCGCAGTGTTCATCAGCCTGATCGGCAGCGACTTCACGATTCGCGAGAAAGCCCTTGTAGCCTGGACCGGCCTCCGCGGTGCCGTGCCTGTAGTGCTGGCGACTTTCCCCTACCTCGCGGGCTACGGTCATTCCGACATCCTCTTCGATGCGGTCTTCTTCGTCGTGGTGCTCTCGGCCCTCCTCCAGGGGAGGACGCTGATGCCCGTGGCGAAGTTGCTCGGAGTGGATGCCCCCCTCTCTGACCGCCCGAGGTACCCGATCGAGTTCGAGAGGACGACCGGCATGAACGGCGATACCATCGAGATAGACATCCCGTCGGACTCGGCGATGGTCGGCAGGCCGGTATCCGGGATGGGCCTCCCGGAGGACGTCCTGATACTGCTAATCCGCAGGGGCGGGGAGTTCATCGTACCGAAGGGCAGAACCCTTCTGCAGCCCTACGACACGCTCCTCCTGCTCGCCGGGAAGGACGCCCTGCATGAAGCCGGGGAGATCATCCTGCGCAGCGCGAACCGGCCCGACGAGCCTCCGACCGAAGTATCACAGCAGGACGGCTAGCAGCCGGTCCTCCTCACCCTCCCTCTTCCATATGACAGTCTTCCTCGGCGCCTCCCGGCAACGCCGACCCGCCCGAAGACGACCCGCCCGCCCGATCACGCACTGATAGCTATGGCTTGCAGAATGGATACGACTGGAATAAACTCATGATGCTGTTCCCGGGTCTCCCCTCCCAGTCCCAGAGAGGAGTTGCGGAATGAAGAGTGCATTCTCGGAATCAGCCTGCATCGATCTGGAAAAGAAGCGCTGCTCCCGCTGCATCCTTCCCGATGACTACCCGGGCATCCAGTTCGATGAAGAGGGCGTGTGCAGCGTATGCCGGGAATACGACCGCAACTGGGCGGAGTGGCGGAAGCGTGGAGAGAGGCGCGCGCGGGAGGAGCTGGATGCAATCCTCTCGCGGGTCCGGCGGCTGCACCGGCGGTACGACGCTCTGGTCCCCCTGAGCGGCGGCAAGGACAGCACGTACACCCTGGATATTTTCAAGAATCACTTCGGGCTGCGCGTGCTTGCCCTGAGCTTCGATCACGGGTTCATGTCTCCCTACGCCATGAGGAACATCAACACGGTGGTGGAGCGCCTCGGGATC
>JAKLEF010000163.1 GCA_022703195.1 Candidatus Fermentibacterota bacterium
TTCACGTCGCCGCGCGGCCCGGACAATCGCCACCTCGACGGTGGCAAGATCTTCCGGCCGGACGAAGTTGCCTTGGACAAAATGGAGACCCGCCGTCCGCAGCCGCGGGCCGGCGACGACTTCGGCCATGAAGAGCAGCGGCACGGCCAGGATCACGGTGGCTCCGGTGCTGGCTATGTCCTCGCCGACATACCTCAGCCCCCGGCATATGATGTAGGTGGCCCCTGCGCTGAGAGGAGCCAGGAACCCGCAGCTGCACTCGTAGGTGTGGTGCAGCGGGAGGATCGAGAGGAAGACGTCGTTCTCCTCGATCTCGATGAACTGACGCGTCTGCCTGACGACGGCGATCAGGTTCCGCTGGCACAGCATGACGCCCTTGGCCTGGCCCATCGTCCCCGACGTGTAGTAGATGGCCGCCGGGGCGGAGATGTCGTAGTCGACGGGGAGCCTGTCCTCGCCGCTCCTGCCCTCCGAGAGCATGTCCTCGAACAGCGAGCATCCGGCGGGGCCGGCGCAGTTCATCGCCACGAGCCTGAGGCTGCGGCCGTGGCCGGGTCCGCCCAGGAAGTCCTGCATGTAGGAATAGTCGAAGAAGGCCATGTTGGCGCCGGAATAGTGCAGGATGGCCCTCATCTCCTGGAACGGCAGCTCTCTGTCGATTGGGACGACTATCCCTCCGCTCCGCAGGGCCGCGAGGTACACGACCGCCCAGGAGATGCTGTTCCGCCCCACTACGCCAACGATGGGGGACCGGTTCTCTGCCAGCATGGCCGCAGCCATCGCCTCGACATCCCGGTGGAGGTCGGCGTATGTGATGGTGCGCCAGGTGCCGTCCGGGAGAGGCTCCCTGATGGCCTCCCGTCCGGGATGGGCCTCCGCGGCCCTGGCCAGCATGGCCGGCACGCTCTCGAAGGCCGGAATGTTGTTCAAGGGCCCCCCGGGAACGATCCTGCTCACGATCCCACCCCCGGTCGAGGAGATGAACGGCCCGCCGGGCGGACAGCCCGTCCTGGCCCCGGGAACCCGCTCACTGCCTGTCCATCGTCGCTGCCACCCTGAATCCGGCGAACGGATATCCGAGCCCGGCGTCCAGCAGGAGCCTGGCGGCGCACCTGCAGTCACCCGGGGAAGACAGCCAGCTGCCACCCCTGAGGCATCCAATCGTATCGGGTGCGCCCTGCGGGGTCAATGAGCCCCCTCCCTGCAGGTCCGAGCACCACTCCCACACGTTGCCGGCCATGTCCATGAGCCCCCAGGGATTGCCCGGGAAGCTGCCCGCCGGGGAAGTCTCGCTGAAGCCGTCGCTTATCTCGGGCGCCCTGGCGGCAATCGTCTCGCTCGCATCCGAGCAGTTGAGGAGGGAACCGTCGGGCTGGGAGTCGCCCCACGGCCAGGTGCGCCCGTCGCCGGTGGATGCGGCGTACTCCCACTCGATCTCGGAGGGGAGCTTGAAGGACATCCGCGACCCGTCCACCAGCGTCAGCCAGTCGCAGTAGAGCGAACAGGCGGCGTACGTCACCCCCCTGACGGGGAAGCCCTCCCTGCCTGGGTTCACGAGATAGCCGCCGGCTTCGACCGCCGCGATCTCGAGCGGGTAGTCGCACGCGAACAGATCCGACAGGAAGGCGGTCTTCCCGCTGCCGAGCACGGGATCGGGCACCGCCCTGGGGTCCATGGAGTTGAGGAAGTTGCAGAACTCGAGGTTCGTCACCTCGGTCCTGCCGAGATAGAAGTCGCCCACCGAGACGGTCCGCGGGGGCAGGCCGCCTCCAGGCCCTCCCTGGAACTCGTACTCGCCGCCCGGGATGAAGACGAGGCCGCCGCCCGCCTCCGAGGGGAAGCTGAAGTGGATGGACGAGGGAGTGTTTGCCGCCAGAACGATCGTCTCCCTGAGCTCCACCCGGCCGCTGACCGCGCTGACGACATGCCGCCCGGGCTCGGCGATCCCGAGGGTCACGGGGGTCGTGCCGGCGTCTCTGCCGTCCACGAGCACGGCCGCTCCCGAGGGCCTCGATGTAACAGTCACGGGGAAGACGTAGTCCAGGTAGACCATCACGTTCCTGTCGCCGGGGAGCACGAGGGTGTCGGCCGGCGAGTATCCGTCGAGCGTCACTGTGATCCTGACGCCACCCTCCGGAACGGGGAGCCAGGCCGGAGCCCTGAAGCCCGGGGAATCCTCGGGCGTCACCGTGGAACCGGAGGGGATGGTCTGCACCGCCACGAATCCTCTCGGCCAGTCGGGCACCAGCAGCAGGGCCAGCGCGGCCGCGAGGAGGCACAGCTCCGTCGGGAGCACCCAGCTCGGATCCGGGAGGCCGGCCCTGCGCACTAGTCCAGCCAGGAGTTGCCCAGGACAGCTCTTGCGTCGTCGAGGAGCTGTCCCATGGCCACGTCGCGCCAGAACCTCCTCCATATGTAGGAGGGCCTGAAGTAGAATCTCCTGTGGAAGAGGCCGTAATACATCCGGATGGTGTCCCAGCCGAGCGTTTCATGCTCCCAGACCTCGCTCGTGCAGTGGAAGTTGTACTTGTCCCAGTCCTCCGACCTGATCCTGCCATCCATCTTCAGCTTGCGGTAGAGCGCCGAGGACGGGAAGGGAAGGGTCATGGAGGCCTTCGCATACGTCAGGGGCAGGGAGCAGGCGAACCTGATGGTCTCCTCCATCGTCTCGACAGTATCTCCGGGGAGGCCGACCATGAAGAACCCCACCGTCTCGATGCCGGCCCGGTGCGCCATCCCCACGGCATCCCTGATCCTCTCCGCCGACTGCCTCTTGTTCACCCCGGCCAGTATCCCGTCCACCCCGCTCTCGATACCGAACGCGACCTGGTAGCATCCCGCCCTCTTCGCGAGCCTGAAGAAACCCTCGTCGACGTCATGTACGTTGACGCCGGTCGGCAGGGCCCACGGAGCCGGGAAGCCGCGCCTGACCATGAGTTCGCAGACCTCGGAAGCCCGGGCGATGTCGGCGGTGAAGTTGTTGTCCTTGATATGTATGTCCCTGAATCCGATATCGAGCATCCGGAACATCTCGTCCACGACCCGCCCGGGGGACTTGAACCTCACGGAGTGGCCGAAGATCGTCTGGCTGCAGTAGAGGCAGTGATGGTTGCACCCGCGGTTGGTCTCCATGTAGCCCACCGGATTCCGCCGGGCGGCGATGTGCGGAGACCTGTAGAAGCGCAGGTCGTGGAGCTGCCAGGCCGGCAGGGGCAGGTCGTCGAGATCGGCGATCATCTCCCTGTGCGGGGTGAGGATGACCTTCCCGTCCCTGCGGAACGCCACGCCGGCGATCCCGGAGGGATCGTCCCCCCTGCAGATCTCGACGATGGTCCTCTCGCCCTCGCCCATGGCCACGATGTCGAAGGCTCCGCTCCCGAGGGACTCTTCCGGAAGGGTAGTGGCGTGCACGCCGCCTGCGATCGTCGTGACTCCCGGGAGCTCCTCCCTCGCGATCTCCGCCAGGCGGCGGGCTTCGCTCCACAGCGGAGTGGTGAAGGTTATCCCGACGAAATCGGGCCTGTATTCCCTGAGCAGCCTCCTGTAGGCCTCCTCGGGCCTCCCCTCTATCATGAGATCTGCTATTGCCGCCTCCATGCCGGCCTCCAGCAGCGCTCCGGCGAGGCTGGCCAGAGTGATGAAGGGCGCGGAGGTGATGGCGACCCGGATGTGGCTCTTGTCGTAGACGCCGATCGCGGAGGGTGGATTCACGAGCAGAGTGCGGCTCAAGTCGTCTCCTCGGATGCAGCCTGCCGCCTGCGGGCGGCCCTGCTCCCGGATCGCGCGAGGATGGTCAGACCAGCGGTGCCGGCGAGCAGGACCGCGGTCAGCATAGGTGAGGATTCCGGGCCGAAGGCCCCGAACGGATCCGACAGCGGCTCCCAGATCGACGGAAGCTCGATGCCGCTGACGTTCCATCCCGCCACCATGCCGGTGAACAGGTTCCAGGCCCAGTGGACCAGGGAGAGCCCGGCGAGCCCCGTACCGAGCACCCTCAGCATCCCCAGGAGGATCCCGAACAGCAGTATGTTGGCGATCCCGGGCGCGTCGGAACCCGGATTGTCCAGGTGGACGGCCGCGAAGAGGGCGGAGGATGCCAGCACCGGCAGGATCCCGCTCCCTTTCATGTGGAAGGCGTCGAGGAGGAAGCACCTGAACTGCAGTTCCTCGGAGGCGGCCACCAGGAGCAGCACGAAGGCCATCGGGACCCAGCCGCCGGCATCCCCCCTGCCCAGACCGCAGACGGCCGCGGACACTCCGAACGGGAACAGCACCAGAGCTGCTGCAGCCGCCACCAGCCACGGTCTCCCGGACCCGAGCCTCGGCCACGGCGTCGGCAGGAGGAACCAGAGCGGCAGCACCGCGGGGATGGTGCAGGCGGCGGTCCCCCACAGCCATGCGCCCGGGAGGTCGAGCACCCCCGCGGCCCGCAGGGCGGACCGGAATACGAACATGCCGGCGACGGCCGCCAGGACGATGCCGATCCTGGCGGGGATCCCCGGCGGTGCAGTCCGACCGACGGGCGCATCGTGGGATGGAGTCATCCCGACGTGCGCCTCCGGGACCCGATTATGCCGAGGAAGGAGCCTGCATCGAGGCTGGCCCCGCCCACGAGCGCTCCGTCGACGTCGGGCATCGCGAGGATGGATCCGGCGTTGCCCGGGTTCACGCTGCCCCCGTAGATGATCCTGCAGGAGCCGGCGAAAGGCCCGGGATGGAGCCTCGCGAGCACTCCCCTGACGTGACCGTGCATGGCCGACGCCTGCTCCGGAGTCGCATTCCTGCCCGTGCCGATCGCCCACACGGGTTCGTATGCCACGACGATCATGGCTGGATCGGGATCGGCAATCCCCGCCAGGGCGGAATCCAGCATCTCCTCGACGACGGCCTTCTCCATCCCGGCTTCCCGCTCGGGGAGGGTCTCGCCGACGCAGAGAACGACGCCAAGGCCGGATCCGAGGGCGGCCCGGAGCTTGCGGGCCACCGTGTCATGCGACTCGCCGAGGCTGTGTCGCCTCTCGCTGTGCCCGACGATCGCCCAGGAGCATCCGGCCTCGACCAGCATCCCTGCCGAGATCTCCCCGGTGAAGGCTCCCCTGCCCTCGTAGAAGAGGTCCTGCGATCCCAGCGCGGC
>JAKLEF010000164.1 GCA_022703195.1 Candidatus Fermentibacterota bacterium
CCAAGTGATCCCGCTACAGGTCATCATCGCGGCCGTGCTGAGGTACTGGAAACTGGCGCTCGTCGGCCTGCTCGTGCTGGCCGCGCTCGGGGCGTACTGGAGCTGGCACAGCCGCGGGGAGAAGCTCGAGGCCGCGCGGTCGATACTCGCCTCCGGCGGCGGGCGGAGGGAGATCGAAAGGGAGACAGGCCTGCCCCGGGGCGCCTCGGACCGTCTTGCGGATGCTGCGGCGAAGACGTCGGTCCCGCCGCAATGGATCGCATCGGAAGCCCTGGCGTCCTCCGACCATATGCTGAAGACTGGGGGTGAACCCTTCACGGTGCTCGCCGCGCTGATACACTCCTTGACACCGGAACAAAAAGTATATTGACTACGTGAACTGCGGGCGCCCGCGTCCGCGGCCGGACTCGGACCAGGACAATAGGCGTGAGCCCCTGCCTGCTTCTGCAGGTCCATCAGTCCCTCGAGAGGAGTTGACATGGCGGAGGTTCTTGAGGAGAAGATCCAGGAGCTGCTGTCCAGCCGTACCGAGCTCGCCGACAGGCTGGCCAACCTGGAGAAGCTGAAGGCAGAAACCAACGAGAGGGTTTACAAGAGGATCCGGCAGGATTATCAGGACCAGCTCGACAGCGTCCTCAGTTCGATCTCCGCCGAGAGGGGGACCCTCGAGGGCAAGGTCGCGGAGCTGAAGAAGGAGATCGAGCAGAGGGAGCGGCGCTACACGGAGGAGAGCGACAAGGTCGACGAGCTCAACCTCAGGGCGAAGCTGAAGGAATACGACGCCAACGACGGGTCCTTCCGCGCCGAACTCGAGGACGCCAGGCACTCCAGGGCCGCCACCGGAGCCGAGCTCGAGAAACTGCGCTCGGAGCTGGGCGATCTCAACAAGGTTCTCAAGGACGTCGACGAAGCCACCTCGGCCCGCAAGTCGGCCTCGGCCTCCAGGGCCGCCAAGGAGGCCCCCGTCGAGGAGCCTGTGGATCTCGAGATCGACGAGGAGATCGAGGAGGAGCCGTCAGCCGGTTCCGAGACCAAGTGCCCTTCCTGCGGCCACGTCAATCCTCCACAGAAGCTCTTCTGCGAGAACTGCGGCAGTTCGCTCGACGAAGAGGAGCCGCTGGACGAGGACTTCGACCTGGTGGACGACGACCTCGACCTCTAGGCGATCCGCCCGGAAGGTCGCGGAGCCTGTGGCGATGCTGTCACGGAGGCCGTCTGTGTCACATCCTGCCCCCGAGGATCATCTCGAGTATCTGGACTGCGTTGAGGGCGGCGCCCTTCCTCACGTTGTCGGCCGTGATCCACATCTGGATCACGGATCCGTCGGAGGGGCTCCTCCTCACGCGACCGACATGCACGCCGTCCCTGCCCTCGACCTCCGCCGGCGCGAGGCCCTGCCCGAGGAGCACCACTCCGGGCGCCCCGGAGAGGACCCCGCAGACCGCGGAGACTTCGATCCTCTGTCTGAACCTTATGGTGACGGATTCGAGGTGCCCCACGCGCACCGGCACCCTGGCGCAGGCCGGGAACACGGGGAAGCTCTTCCCGATGATCTTGGCCGTCTCCCGCGAGAGCTTGCTCTCCTCCTCGCAGTAGAGGTCCCCGTCCAGGGGTCCGATCGAGGTGAGGACGTTCCTGTGGTACATCTCGCCCCTGCTTCTCCCGGAGAGCCCATTCTCCTCCCTTTCGAGCTCCTCGAGGGCGGGCGAGCCTCCCCCCGAGACGGACTGATACGTGGAGACGGCGGCCCATTCGATGTCGAACGCAGCGGCGAGCGGCGCCAGTGCCACCACGAGCTGTATCGTGGAGCAGTTCGGGTTGGCTATGAGCCTGCACCCGGCCGGGACGGCCCCGGGGTTCACCTCGGTGACCACGAGCGGGACTCCGGGATCCATCCTGTATCTGGAGGAGTTGTCGATCACGACGGCGCCCCTTGCAACGGCCCGCGGAACCCATTCCCCGGCAGCCTCGGCGGCCGTGGCGCCGAGAAGGAAATCGCCCGCACCCACCGCTTCGTCGGTGAACGCGGAGACACGCACCCCGGCATCGCCGTAGGGCACGGTCCTGCCCTCGGAGGACCCGGAGGCGAACGCGAGGAAGGACGATGCGGGGAGATCGAGCCGGTCGCGCACGATGCGGGCCATCTCCCTTCCGACGAGACCTGTCGCTCCCACGACACCTATTCGCATCAGATCCACCCCCGGAATGCGACTGTGATGATCACTGGCCCGAACCGCACAACCGTTTCCATGATCGCCGCGGTTCTTCTCGCATCGGCCTGCTCGGGCACCAGGATAATCGATTACAGGAGGTCGGAGGTAGCCCGCGACGGCGGTTCGATAACGGCCGTACCCCTCCCGGGGATCATCGGAGGGGCGAGATCCTCGGTCGACTGGGCCCCGGCCGACGAGTTCCCCATGACGCTGGCCGACCGGAGCGACATCACGTACCGGCCCGACCGGTTCCCCGGCTCTCCCGGCATTGCGAAGCTCGTAGAGAAGATCCTCCAGGACGAGGGGGTCCCGCGTGAGCTGGCCGCCCTGCCCTGGATCGAGAGCAGCTACCAGGTGGGCTGCTACTCGAGCGCCGGGGCGGCTGGCCCGTGGCAGATCATGCGCGGCACCGGGACGCAGCTCGATCTCCGCATGGACTCCGAGATCGACGAGCGGTACTCCTGGACGGCATCGACCAGGGCCGCGGCCAGGTATCTGCAGTACCTGCACGGCCTCTTCGGGAGCTGGGGCCTCGCACTCGCCGCCTACAACTGCGGCGAGGGGGCCGTCCAGAGGGCATCCTCGCGCGGGACTACGTCGCTCGAGAACCTCGATCTGCCTGGTGAGACGCGCAGCTTCGTGCCCAGGTTCGCCAACGCTCTGCGGGCCTATCAGTCCGTCGACATGACCGGCGATTCGCTGGCCGTCATCTGGGCCCCGCCGGGCCTCGACCTCAGGCTGCTGGCCGCCTCTGCCGGCATCCCCCCGGAGAGCCTAGTGATGCTGAACCGCGAGTTCCTGAACGAGCGGACCCCTTCCTACGGCGACGGCTGGGAGATGATCGTCCCCGCCCGGGCAGCCTCGGCCGCCTATTCGACGGCATGGACGATGGACACCGGCGGATACCAGGTCGGGGAGGGCGACACGTGGGAATCGATCTCCCTAGCTCTCGGTGTCGAGAACGCCGATCTGCGGGCCGCCAATCCGACGGCGTCCCTGGTGCCGGGCACGAGGCTCGTCCTCCCCGAGCCCGAATCGATCCCGGTGAACGTCGAGAGCGGCGAGAACGAGGGCTACTTCTACTACACCATCCGGTCGGGCGACACCCTCAGCGGCATCGCCCAGACCGTCGGCGCCAGCTCGGCGGAGGTCGCCGGCTGGAACGAGATGTCCCGGGATGCAATCATCCATCCCGGGCAGCGGATCCTCCTGAGGGGGACTCCTCCGGCCGGAGCCGGGGCGGCTCCAGCCCCCGCCCCCTCCCCGGCGGCGCAGTCCGCCGACGCCGGTGTTACGCACACGGTAGCCCAGGGCGACACGCTCTGGGACCTCTCGATCAGGTACGGCGTTTCGGTCGAGCAGATCCAGGCTCTCAACCAGATGTCCGGAAACAATCTGAGGATCGGCCAGGTTCTCGTGATCCGGGTAGTGGAGTAGGATCGGGATGGCTCTATTCGAAAGCAAGCAGAGAAGGCTCTTCAAGGTCATCAAGTCCATGGCGGACTCCGGCAACGTCGACCAGGCCGCCGCCAAGGTCGAGCAGGATCTCAAGATGCTGCTCGAGACGCCGGAACTGGCCCGCGAACTCGTGGCTTTCCTCATGGACATCGGCTATCCCGACCTGTCTGCCAGGGCCGGCGAGGAGATCATCCGTCTCCACAGGGACCTGGCCACGCCGGTCGTCAGACTGCTCGAGGACAGGCAGGCCGACTTCCCCCGGTCCTTCGAGCTGCTCCGGACCCTGTGGCAGATCAAGCTGCGCCAGCGCGACTACACCGGTGCGATAGAACTGCTGAACCGGGTCGACAGATCCGCCGAGACCAAGCTGTTCGACGCCCTGGAGTCCGGTGCCAGGAGCGCCGAGCGGTTCGCCACCGACAAGCTGCTCGAGGGCGACATCGACAGGTACGTCGGATGGAGCCTCGCCCAGTTCCGCAAGGGCAGGGTGCAGGAGGCCCTGGATACGCTTCTCCGTGCAGCCCAGAAGTCCGCCAGGGCCGACGAGAGGATCCCGTCCGTGGTGGAATGGATAGCCACGAGGAAGGGCGACGCCCGCGACCCTCTCGGAGTGCTGTATCTCGTCAGGGTGTACCTTGCGTTCGAGAACGCCGAGCTGGCCCTGCGCAACCTCCCGGACCTCTTCGAGGCGCCGGTGGATATCGTCAACAGCACTCTCGCCGTCGTCGAGAAGGATCTGATCCCCCTCGACCTCACGAACAAGAGCAGGATCTACTTCGTCAGGCTCCTCGCCTCCGCCGAGCGGTTCGACGACGCCGCGCGGGAGCTCGAGCGCCTCTTCGAGGAGGGCGACAGGACGCTCGATTTCGAAGCCGCCCTGCGCGACCTAGTCTCGAAGGCCCAGGCGAACGCCCGACCGCATCTCCTCATGGCCAGATACAAGAAGGACCGCGGAGAGAACACCAGTGCGCTGGATTCGCTCGAGAAGGCCTTCACCTGCGAGGATGCGGCGTCCAGCCCCCTGGGGGAGACCGCCGCGGCCTTCCTCGACCAGGGCATCGACAGGGACGACAGCATCGCCAGGAAGCTCGCGGAGTTCATGACCGAGCGCGGAACCGTCTCCGACGCGGTCTCCGCCCTGTGCCGGCTCGTGGCCGGGGATCCCGAGTGGGTCCAGGGGATGATCCAGAAGCTGCTCCTCAAGGACAAGAACAGTGCCGAAGTACTCACCCTTCTGGCCGTCACGATGCAGGTCCGCGGCAGGGAGTCCGAGGCTGCGGCCACCATGCAGCACCTCCAGGACCGCAAGGACAGGAAGTCGCGCGAGGACATCGTCGAGGGCGGCATCGACGCCTTCCCCGAGGCGCTGCTGCGGCTCTTCCGTGGCGAGAACTTCGGCAAACTCGTGCTGCGCGTGGCCTCGGACTATTGAGCTTTTCCAAACT
>JAKLEF010000165.1 GCA_022703195.1 Candidatus Fermentibacterota bacterium
CACGCCGGACAGGCTCCCCGGACCGGACAGGGCGGGGTGGGGGTGGATCGGCGCGAGATCCGACTGGCTGGTCGCCTTCCCGCGTCAGTATTCGGATCTCGTCTCGGAGGCAGGCAGCGCCCTCGAGTTCGTGGAGGGTTTCGGGAGCCCGTCACCTGCAGTATGTGGAGAGGACTCCGTCGCGGTCTGGAGGGTCAGTCCATCGCCCCGGCACGGGGCGAGAGGGTCGGCGCTGCCGTGAACCTGGGCTGCGCGAGGCCTGCCAGGGACGGATAAAGGAGCCTGTAGATCTCGTAGTTGGCGAGGACCTTCTCGACATAGCGCCTGGTCTCGTTGAAGGTGATCCTGCAGAAGAAGAGGTCGTCGGAGAGGGTGGAGGCCCCCCAGCGGCCTGCCGCGTTGTGGGGCCCGCCATTGTAGGATGCGAGCAGCTTCACCGGCCCGTCTACCTCAGAGGCGACCCCGGACAGATAGCAGATGCCGTATCTCAACGACACCCCGGGCTCGAAGAGCGCGTCTGGCGAGTAGTCGTCCCAGCCCTGCCGCGAGGCCACGTACTCCGAGGTGCTCGGGATCATCTGTATCAGGCCCCTGGCTCCGGCGGGAGAGCTCGCCCCGGGCTGGAACATGCTCTCCTGCCTCATGATGGACCATACGAGCAGCGGGTCGAACCCGAAGTCGGCACTGGTGCGGAGCACGAGCCCGGGCCAGGCGGCAGGGTATCTGAGCCGCCAGAGGTCGGCCGGCCAGGGTTCGGGTGCCACGGTCGAGAGCCTCCAGCCGCAGTTCGGCATCCGTTCCCAGACGTCGTGCTCGAGGTAGAAGAGGGCCATCCTGCCCCCTCCCCCGACTTCCTCCTCGGCCGCCTTGAACTCCGCCACGGCCCACCGCCTGAGGCCCGCATCGAGCAGCACGGCCCCGCGCCTCATGGAGGCTGTCGAGGGCGCCGGGACCACTCCGTTCCTGGTCATCCAGGCCTCGAGAGGTTCCGATGAGATGCCGGGGGATGGCGGAGAGGCCCCCAGGCGCACCTGTGCGAACCTCGCGGCCAGGGATTCGGAGCCGAGGCGGGACACGGCCCTGAGGGTGTCCATACCGGATGCGTCGCCCTCCTCGACGAGCAGCCTCCCGAGGAGATACCTGGCGGACTGGGCATAGACGCTCTCTCCCGACTCCCGCGAGAAGGACGCGAGCTCGGCGGCCGCCTCACTGCCGCGGCCGGTCTCCAGCAGGGCGAGGCACAGGAAGAAATGCGCGTCGTCGGCGGCAACGTTGGACGGATAGTCGGCGATCATGGCCTCGAAATGGGGAAGGGCCTCGGCCCACCGTTCGTATTCGGCCAGTATGCTGCCCCTGTACCAAGGGATGTTGCCCCGGCGCGGCGAGGAGGGATAGCGCGACTCCCACCGGTCGAGCACGGCAAGACCCGAATCCGGCAGCCCGCCGCGGGCCAGGTCGAGGCCGAGGTACATAAGGGCGTTCTCGGCATCGGCCCCCGCCGGGTAGCCGTCGAGGTAGCCTTCGAGGAGGGCGCAGGCCTGGTCGTAAAATCCGAGCCTGTCGCGGGTGCGGGCGGCGAGATAGACGAGATGGCCGGGAGGGTCCTGCGCATGGACGGCGATGTCGTAAAGCTCGTTCCAGAGGCCTCCGGAGTAGAATGCGTCGGCCAGTCCGGCGGAGAATGCGCTGTCCGAGAGCAGCCTGGGCCTCAGGAGGGCGAAAGCCGGGGCATGTATGTATCCGGAGGGCCAGAGCCTTATGGACTGAGAGAAGGCATCCTCCCACCCCGCGGCTCCGCTCTCGTGCCTGAAGGTTCCCAGGGCGCCCAGGAGACGCGACCTGAGCACGCTGTCGGAGGCCGGGACCCCCTGCCTGAGAGCCGTTGCCTCGTCGAGCCTTCCTGCGTAGAGGAGGGCGCCGTACCGGGCAAGGGCGAGGTCGGCTGCGGTCTGGGCAGGGAAGCTGTCTCCCGCATAGCTCAGAGCCCGGAGGGCCTCCTCCCCCCTTCCGGCAGCGACGAGGCTCTCGGCCAGGAGGAGCGCGGCGTATTCGGGCATGGGCACGAGGCTGTCGGCGAGCTTCTCGAGCATCGCGGGCGCAATCCCGGCCCCTCCTGCCACAACGGCCAGCAGGGCGTCGAGGGAATCGGGGCCCGCAAGCAGGATCTGCGCGCACGGAATCGACGGTTCGTCCAGCAGGAGGGCTGCGGCCCTGGCGTCGGACACCCGCATCGGGTCGCCTTCAGCCCTGAGTCCGGCGGCCTGGATGTAGAGAAGTGCTGATTCGCCGTTCAGCCCTTCGTCCGCGGCCGATCTAGCCGCCGTTTCGACGGTGGAGGGGTCCGGCGGCAGCGCTGCTCCGGCCTGGCCTCCATCCTCCACGGCCCTGCACGACGAGAGGGCAAGGAGGGACATGAGCATCGCGAAGAGGCGCATATGATTCAGAAGCGTCCCCGGATCAGTCCCCGGCCTTGTAGGAGGCCAGCTCCGCCTGGAGGTCCGGATTCCCGGGATCGGCCGCCAGCGCACGCTGGAGCAGAGCGATGGCATCCGCATGCCTCTCCATCGAGACCATGGCCCTGGAGCAGGCCAGGGCGATCCTGGAGGAAGGGGCCGGATCCTCGATGAAACGTGCGAGTATTTCAAGGGTGTCCCTGGGTCTTCCCGTCTTCACGTAGAGGAGCCCGAGGCCGGACAGGGCCGGTTCGAGGTAGGGGTCCTTCATCAGAGCCTTCTTGAAGGTCTCCTCCGAGGCCTTCATATCGCCTGCGGCCGCCTGGACGTGTCCGAGGTTGGCCAGGAGCTCGGGCCTCTCCGGATCCATCTCCAGCGCCGATGCCAGGGCTGCGGCGGCTTCCGGGAGCCGGCCCTGGTTGAAGCTGTGTATGGCCTCGTTGTTCAGGTCGTCGACACGAGTCCGGTTGACTGCCTCCTTCTGGGTCCTCATGAGGCCGGCCATCTCGGCCAGTGTCTTCTCCTGGCCCTGCGCCGCCTCGCCGAGGGTGATCCTCATGTCGTCCAGTATGGACTTCTGAGCCTCGAGGGTTCCGCCGAGCCCGGATATGGCGCCCGTGGTCCTCGCGTCCAGATCGGCGAACTTCGCAGCCAGGCCGTCCTCCATGGCCTTCACCGCGGCCGGGATGGCGGCAATGCCGGCACCCACCTCGGCCAGACCCGACTCGACGGGAGCGATACCGGAGGATGCGGCCTCCGACATCTTCCGGCCCAGCAGCTCGGGCATCCCGTTCACGAACCCGTCCAGGGCGTCGAGGCGGCCGGGGATCCCCGCGGCGACCCCGGAGACCTCGCGGGTGGACTGCCCTATCTGCAGCACGGCCTCGAGCAGGGTACCGATCCTCTCGTCCTGTTCAGTGAGAAGCCTGCGTATCTCCTGCCCTTCGCTCCCGGCCTTCTCGAGAAGCTTCCCGGCCGAATCGGACACGGCCGTGCCGATGGGTCCGGCGATGCCCATGATGCTCCCGGCGGTCTCGGAAACGGTACTCTGGATCGATTCGACACGGGACTCGAGGCTCGCGAGCCTGGCTATCCCTGCCTCGAGAGGAGCTGTCAGGCTCTCGATCGGGAATGCCGCCGGAGGCTGCGCCTCCCCGGCGGCCACCCCAGCGGGCGGCACGTAGGCGGCGGGTTCCGCCGTCCGCGCGGCGGACTGCCCGGAGATGGTCTGCAGCGTCTCCACACCCTGGATCAGCCTGTCGAGTCGCTCGAACAGACCGCTCGAGACCAGCTTCTCCAGTGAGTCGACCTTGCCGGCTATGGCCGTGGTCTGACCCGATATCTCGAAGACCAGCTTGCCGATGCCCGTGATGAGACTGCTCACGGAGAGCTCGGAAGGAGTCGTGCCCTCGCCCTCGTTCATCCCGTGACCTTCCCCTCTCGCTTCATCACACCGTTGATATCGTCGAGAGCCTTCCCGCGGGAGCGGCGCCGCCGCCCAGCCCGGGGATCAGGTTCCTGTGTCTCGATTCCACGAAACGCTCCAGGGCGGCCCGGTCGGCGGGATAGCCGGCCTCGCCGAGAGCCCAGTGGAGCCTCTGGAGCAGGAGTGGGTCTCCGGTCCTCCGGAATGCCTCGATCCACTGGTCGATGGCCGCGCTCCTGCGGCCGAGCCTCCAGAGCGCGGTGGCGGAGATGTCGGCAGCCTCGGCTCCGGCGTCATCTCCTCCGGGGACTGCGGCGAGCGCCTCTGCGGCCCTGCCGGACAGGAGCAGATCCCTGGCGGAGGAGAGCCCGGTCCCGGAAGCGGAGGACCTCTTCTTCTGGAGTCCATCCCTGACCAGCGACAGCATCCTGTCGTCCATCCTCGACCAGGCGGCCTCCGCCGCCTCCGGCATCATGCCGGCCGAGACGAGGAGCTTCACCAGGTCGAACGAAGGCGGGACCGGCGGGGAGGAGGCCTTCCACTTCTCGTACCCCGCGCGGGCTATGTCGCCGAGCATTCCCCCGCCGCCGCCGCCGGCGTCCAGCAGGAGCTCGCCGAAGCCCAGCAGCCTCTCTATCTCGAGGCCCGAAGCGAGGACCGCGCCTGCCGCGGCCGAAACTTCGGCTGCAGGCGCTCGACCGTTTCTAAGATCCTCCCCGAGCCTCCCCTCGACTGCCTTCTCGATCACTGAACGGTCGCGGACGGAGTTCCAGAAATCCATCCGCGTAATCCTGCCATCGTGGGTGTCTTCGAGGAGGCGTTCGGCCGCAGTGGTGCGCCAGGCTCCGATGCCGTCGCATGCGAGCTTCCTGAGGACGGCCGTCTCCATGTCGCGCATGTCGCAGGCCGCGAAGACTCCCGCGAGATGCGACATCGCCTCGTCGTCCCTGCCGGCCTGCCACTGTTCGAGCGCGCGTTCGGCAAGCGTTCGGGAGACCGGCACGCTCAGGCCCTGCCGCCTCCTCATGGTATCGGAGAAGGCCGCCGCATTGGCGGTGGCTATGGCGCAAACCGCCTTGAGGGAGGGACCGCCGCCCTTCCTCAGGAGAGCGGTCGAAGCCAGCGAGGGGTCCGCCAGCACCGCCTTGATCAGGAGCGCATCGGGATCCAGCTGGAGCTGGTAGCGGT
>JAKLEF010000166.1 GCA_022703195.1 Candidatus Fermentibacterota bacterium
CGTATCCTCGTCGATGGCCCTCAGGAGATCCTCCTTCAGGTCCTGCGCAGAAGGCGCCATCGCTGCCATCTCGTCCCAGGCCTGCGCGCAGTCGCGGCTCCTTGCGGTGAGGTTGGCAACCATCGCCGAGAGCGCGGCGCCGAGCGAGGCCACCAGGGCTGCCACGGAGCCGCCGCCCGGGGCGGGCGAGTCGGAGGAGAGCTCGTCGGCGAAGTCGCGGCATGTCATGCCCGAGAGGGTCTGCCCGTCGGCCAGCAGGTACTCGATGACCTTCGACCGGGGGTCGAAGGGGGCAACGTCGCGAAGTCCCATGGAGCGTATGGCGGTCTCGACCAGGCGCTTCTCGGGGAGGCCGGGGGACACCGCCATCTTGCCTATGCCCCTGAGGCCCGAATCCTGCATGGCAACGTAGTAGCGTCCGGCCTCGACCATCGAGGAGAGCGGGACGAGCCCGACTATCTCCGATCCGGTGACCCTGTACCCGAGCTTCTCGGCCTCCCGCCTGGTGGTCTCGAAAGCCACGTGGAGGGGAGTCACAGAGGTGTCGGTCAGGTTCATCGTCACCTGGGCGCAGTCGTATTCGGCTATGAACCATCCCGTCGCCTTGCAGGCCTGGAGCAGGCCGGGGGCCTGCACCTTGTTGCCCTGGCCGTCGCGCACGAACTTCCAGGACGAGTCGCGCAGCGTCCTGCCCGAATCGCGGATGGTGAGCGCTATCTCCTTCGCGACCGAATCGTCCGTCGTGTTGAGGTTCACGTTGTAGGCCACGAGGAAGTTCCGGGCGCCGATCACGGTCACGCCCGTCCTCGCGACACTGCCGTTCCATCCGTCAGGGCCGAAGTCGGGCTCCCAGCCCGGCGTTCCCAGCTTGCCGGGGAGCGCCTCGTATTCGCCTTCCCTGATGTCCGGGAGCTTCTCGCGCGAGGGCCTCGTCGCGGCCTTTTCATATAGGTAGACGGGGATGCCAAGCTCCCCGCCGACCCTGGCGCCGAGCCGCCTGGCGAGTTCGACGCACTCGTCCATCGAGACGCCGGAGACGGGGACGAACGGGCACACGTCCGTAGCCCCCTGACGGGGATGGGCGCCGGTGTGCACGGACATGTCGATGACCGAGGCGGCCTTCTCTATCAGTCTGAACGCGGCCTCGAGGACTGCCCCGGGTTCGCCCGCGATCGTCACGACGGTGCGGTTCGTCGCAGCACCCGGGTCGACGTCGAGGACCCTGGCGCCCGCTACGGACGAGGCGGCCTTGACAACCGCGTCTATGGCGTCTCTGTTCCTTCCCTCTGAGATGTTGGGAACGCACTCCACTATCCTGCGGGACATCCGATCCTCCCATCGGGCTCAGGGACACGATCCGCGAAGCTAGTCAACGGGCGAGGGAGCGTCAACGAAAAGTGGGCTTTTTCAACGACCTAAGAGGTGTGGTGGAGGGATTTTACGGCCCGCCGTACCCTTCCCCGCACAGGCTCGCGATGCTCGACATCGTCTCGGCCCTGCCTGGCGTCCCGGCATGGCTCCATGCGCCCAAGGACGATCCCTTCCACCGGATCCGCTGGAGGGAGAGGCGCCCCGGTGCTTCGTCGACCGATCTCGAATCCTCGGTGTCCGGTGCGAGGCGCCTTGGGGTGTCATGGATCGAGGGATGCAGCCCGTGGAAGTTCCGCGAAGGCGATGCGCCGCTGCTCCGAGAGAAGGCCGCCGAGGCCCGCGGGATCGGCGCGGCCGGTTTCGCGGTCCTCTTCGACGACGTGGAGGAGCCGGCCACCAGGGATCTCGCCGCCGGGCAGGCCGCACTCCTCGCCGAAGCCGCGGCCGGAGGCGGGCTCCCCGTGGTCGCCTGCCCCACGGTCTACTGCGGGGAGCAGCTCGAGGAAGGGGAGGGGGAGGCCTATCTGGCCGAGTTCATCAGGCTCCTTCCCGAGGGATGCGCCATCCTCTGGACCGGCTCGGGCGTGATCCCGCGGAGGATGGACCTGTGCCCAGCCGTCGAAGGGATTGCCGCAGAGGGCCGCGTCGTGATCTGGGACAACCTCCTGGCCGACGACTACACTCTGAGGAGGCTCTTCCTCGGCGAACCCCGCGACAGGGTCGTCGAGGGATGCGGGTACCTGCTGAATCCCTCGTTCAGGGCCGTCCCTTCGCTCTACACGCTCTGGAGGATGGCCTCGCTCCTCTCCGGGAGCGGCGCGCCGGAGATCCCGCCGGGGCTCGCGGGCCTGACCGAAGGGCTCGCGCTTCTCTCCGAGTTCCACGACATCCCATGGGGGGTGCGTCCGAGGATAATCGACCTTCTGGACAGCCTCGGCGACGCCCTCGAGCGGGGCACCGGCTTCCCGGCCGCGGCGGAGCGCGCCAGCCGCGACCTCGAAGCGTTCCGCGACCGCCTGAAGGAGAGCCCGGGAGGATTCGAGATCCTTCCCTATCTGAACGACATCACTAGGCTCCTCTCGATCTGGCGGAAGGCGCTCGCGTCACCCAACCCCGGAAGGGAGCTCGAGAGGCTGATGGTCGACAGGCTCCCATGGGACCATCCCCTCGCGATCGGGACGGCCAGGAGGATGAAGAGTTGAGGGTGGTTCTGGCCGGCTTCAACACCGACAGGCAGTTCTCGTCTGAGACGCCTGAGACGATCTCGGCGGCCTACGCCAGGATCAGCCGTGATCCTCGGCCGGTCTGGGACCTGAGGGAGGAGGCCGCCAGGGAGACCGCGAACGCCAGGAAGTCCAACTCCAGGATCGTGTTCGGGTTCGGTCACTCATCGGTCGCCGAGCACGCGGTCTTCAACCTCGACATCGGAGGCATCTCCAGGTTCGCTGCCGAGGCCCTGCAGTCCTTCAGGCTCGCGAGCTTCATGGAGAAGTCCCAGCGCTACATAAGGATGGAAGGCGACTGGATCGTTCCGGAAGGCCTCCCGGAGGGCATGTCGGGAGTCTTCGAGAGCACCTGCCGCGAACTCTTCGGATTGTACGGCGGGATCCTCGAAGCCCTCGAGGCCGCCGGCGTCCCAGCAGCATCGGCCAGGGAGGACGCCAGGTACGTGCTCCCTCTCGCCACGGCCTGCCAGATGGGCATGACGGCCAACGCAAGGGAGCTCGAGCACATCATGCGCAGGCTCGGAGCATGGCCGGTGCCGGAAGTGGCCGCGCTCGCCGGGGCCATCTCGGACGCGGTCGAACCGGCAGCCCCGTCGCTCTTCAGGCACACCACGCCCGTGGAGATGGACTCGTTCGCAGCGCGCTCCGCCCTGTCGCCCCGCGGGGTGCCCCGGCGCGCCGTGTCCCTCGTGGATGGCGACGGCGACGCCGCAGTGGGCATCCGCCTAATCGCCGAGAGGGACGGGTTGACCCACGGCAGGGCCCGGTCCGCCTGGAGGGCGATGGAGGGCCCGGAGAGGGAGCTGCTGTTCGAGGATTTCAGGGACAGGCTCGGGGTCCACGACGCGCTGCCGAGGATCTGGGAGATGGCCCGTTTCACCTTCGAGCTGTCGGCGTCCTCCACCGCATTCGCCCAGATCAAGAGGCACAGGATGGCTACTATTTCGGCCTCCGCACCCTATCCGGGTTCGGGGATCGTGGTCCCTCCGTCATTCGCGGGCACCCGGGCAGGCCGGCTGCTTTCCTGCGGCAGGGCCGCAGCGGAGAGCCTGGCGGCCTCCCTGCCCGTTCCGCTCAGGCCGTACGCCCTGCTGAACGCGCACAGGAGAGCAGTCGTCGTGTGCATGAACGCGCGTGAGCTGGTGCATTTCTCGCGGCTGCGCGAAGACTCCCACGCCCAGTGGGACATCCGGGGGATCGCGGGGAGGATGCTGGAACTGGCCGGGAGGCGTGCCCCGCTGACTCTGTCGATGTCCGGAGGGAAGTCGGCCTTCGGGGTCTAGCGCTCCAGCAGGACTTCCACCGTCCGGGGAGTGCCGGTGCGGTTCCGCGTGGACGGCGTGATCCGCAGCAGCACCCTCGCCGGGACTTCCGAAACGTCGCGCCTGCTCAGCCAGGTAACCATCCCGGGCCCGCCTGCGCCGGCCGCACCCGATCCCTCCGTCGTGGCGGGCCTCCATGTGACACCGCCGTCGAGGCTGAGGGAGACCGCAGCATCGAGCGCCATCCCCTCCGGATCGGTCATCTCGTACTGCAACGACACTCTCCCGGTCTCAGGATCGACGTTCGCGACCGCCTGGATCACCGCCGGCAGGGATGTGTTCACGATGGCGACGGGCGACACGACGGCCGAGAACGTCGTGTCCATGTCAGCTGCGAAGGCCCTGAACTCGATCTCCTCCTCCTCCGCTCCGGGCAGGTCGGCGGAGGAGTTCCACCCTAGCGTCCGGCGGTACCCTTCGGGTCCGAAAGGCCCGCTGTCCATGACCCCTGTGGCGGTGACCCAGGCATCGGAGCCCAGGGCCCTGTACTGTATGCCGACCGAAAGCCCGTCTCCTTCTTCATCCGTCATGGCCAGCACTACGGGAACGAGCCCCCTGTGAACGCTCCTGGCGCCCGGTGACGTCAGGTCGATCACGGGAGGAGAGTTGTTGTCGAGGTGGAACGCGGACGACGGCACCGGCAGGGTCCGGCCTCCGGACGGAGAGGCCCTGAACCTCGCCCTGCCGGTGTCCACGCCCGGCGCGTCGATCCGGGACTCCCAGACTATCTCCCGTTCGTAGAATCGCGGATCGAACTCGCCGGGAGCGGAGATGGTGGCCCTGCTCCATGTGATCCCGTCGTCGAGCGAGAACTCGTAGTCCACTCCTCCGATGATGTCCTCGACCCCGGGCAGTCTGACACCGAGCCTCACCCTGCCCGAGACCTCGTAGTCCGGGGCGAGGACCTGCCCGGCATGGGCAGCGAGGCGATGGCCGAGAAGTTCGATCCCAAGCTCGTCTCGCCGCTGATCGTCTTCCTCGCGAGCGACCTCGCCAAGGAGATGACGGGCAAGACCTTCCTCGCCTCCTGCTTCGCCGGCGAGGTGGGGATTCCCGCGGTGATCCTGAAGAACTTCCGCAGCATGTGGCAGGGAGTGACGGAAGGGAACCTGGAGCGCGTG
>JAKLEF010000167.1 GCA_022703195.1 Candidatus Fermentibacterota bacterium
GGGCGAACCTCATCGAACGTCGATGCATCATCGACAAGCTGATGAGGACACTGTGCATGCCGGAACACTCCGACAGGGCGAACCTCATCGAACGTCGATGCATCATCGACAAGCTGATGAGGACGCTGTTCAGGCCGGAACACCCCGACGTGTTGACGTTGAGCGCACCCGAACCCTATTCATTGACCATCCCAACGATACCGGAGGTTCCCGTGACGAGGGCGAAGGTGCTGGACTGGTTTCTGCAGCTTGCTCTTGCGCTGATCATATTCTTCGGCTTCCTGAGGCCCTACGTCGTAGAGAGCTTCCGGATCCCGTCGCCCAGCATGGAGGGCACCCTCCTGGTGGGCGACCACATCCTCGTCCTCAAGGCCGCCAAGGGGCAGCGCATACCCTGGACCGACAGGCTCGAACCGCCCCTGCACTCCTTCAGGGGGGGCGAGCAGGGCCTGCTGATGCCGGCCCTGGGCACGATCGAGAGGGGAGACATCCTCGTCTTCCGGTATCCCGCGGACATGAACCGGGATTTCGTCAAGCGCACCGTGGCGCTCGCAGGCGACACCGTGAGCGTAAGGAACGACACCCTGTTCGTGAACGGCGAGCCTTCCTCCTTCCCGGTCCAGTTCCAGGACAGGTTCTCTCCAAATCCGCTCGACATCGCCTGGCCTGCGTGCATCCCCTCCCTGCGCGGGAGGGTGCCCGACCTGGCCTACGAGGAAATCGCCCGGGGAGCGACGCGCGATTGGGATTCATATGTCGTCCCGCCCGGGCACGTCTTCATGATGGGTGACAACAGGGACAACTCCAGCGACAGCAGGGTCTGGGGCCCGCTCGACCAGGACCTGGTCAAGGGCGAGGCGATGTGCATCTACTGGTCGTGGGTCCCCGGCGACGGGCTGCCCCTCCTGGGGCGGATCGCGCGGCTCGTGAGATGAGCGGGCAGCTGGCGAGGGAGGCGCTTCCGTATTCCAGGACCTTCCTTGAGCGCGTCCCCCTCCAGTTCATCAATCTCGACGAACTCGTGAAGGGCGCCCTCGAGGACAGGAACTTCACCGGAGACGGCTACTGGCAGATCGACGCCGACGAACCCCTCGCCTACATGATACTCCGCAGCGGCAGGCCCTACACTATCATCGGCTACTCCGGCCCGAGCGTCACCGCGTTCATCAACTGGCTCAGGCGCGACAAGAGGGAGCTGACCCTCACCTACAGGTTCGTGGAGGAGGGTTCCCTGCCCTCCCTGGTGAGGTGCTGCTCCGAAGAGCCCGTCCTGCAGGATCTGGAGAACGACAGGGGCGACCTGATGGAGGTCCTGAAGGCCCTGCGCCGCAACGGGGACTCGGGCCTGCTGAGGATCAGGGCCGGGAGTCTGTCGACGCTCGTCCCGGTGGAGGGCGGGAAGCTCCAGGTCGCCTGGGGCGCGGGAGCCTCCATGAAGGGCAGGGACATCCTCACCTACCTGACCGAGCAGCTCCCCCCCGAGACCACCGCGGACCTCTTCCCCGGAGCCACCGGCGACCTGGCCACCGTGGGCATATCGGAGGCCCAGCTCCTGGTCGGGGCGTTCAACACCTGGCTCGAGGCGGCGATCCCCACCTGGCCGGAGTGCTCCAACATCGCGATGAACGTCTTCAAGACCCTGAAGGACAAGGAGGTCTGCCTGGCCTCCTTCATCTATTCCACCGAGGAGGGGCTGTCCCTCCAGGCTCAGCCCTCGGAGGCCGAGAGGATCCCGAAGGTGTTCGCGACCCTGATAGGCTCGATGTGCAAGAAGCACCCCGCCCCGGCGGCCTGCTCGAAGCTCTTCATCTCCTCGAACCGGCAGAACAAGATGGCCCTGGAGGCCACCGGCCTGGCTTCGCTGCTGGAGATCTGACCGGGCGCCGTGCGGGGCCTGCCGCGCCCCCGTCCCACCAATGTGCGACAGGACGGGACGGTCAGGTCAGGAATCTCTCGAGGTCGGTGCGCCCGCCCAGGATGAAGAGGTCGTCTCCCAGCTCTATGACATCGTCGGGGAGCGGGATCCTGTAGGTCCTCATGCCCTCCTCGGGCTCAAGCTTGCCTATGTAGGCTATGTTCACCCCGAACGCGCGCCTTATGTCGAGGTCCCTTATGCACTTGCCTATCATCGACGCGCGAGGCTTCACCCTCACGAAGTCGATGCCGCCGGCCAGCGGTACATATGTCTCGACATTGTCGTGCTGGAGCATCCTGGCGACCCGCTCGCCCTGGTCCTTCTCGGGCATGTAGATCTGGCTGGCGCCGACCGCCCGGAGTATCCTGGCCTCCCGGTGGGTCGTGGCCCGGGAGTGGACGGTCACCCCCATGTCCCTGAGGATGGTGGTGACGAGCACGCTCGCGCCGAAGTCGGAGCCCATGGCGACAATGGCGACGTCGACGTTGTCTATCCCGTGGGCACGGAGGAGGGTTTCGTCCGTGACGTCGAAGGACACCGCGAGCGTGACCTTGTCGGCCAGCTCGTCGAGCTTCCTCTCGTCGGAGTCGACTGCGACGACCTCCGACCCGAGGTCCGCCAGGTTCCTGGCCAGGCTGGAGCCGAAGTTGCCCAGGCCCAGCACCGCGAATTTCCTGTGTTCGGACTGCACGGTCCTCCTACCCTATCCCTATCCTGCACTCAGGGAGCCTGTAGGCGAGCGTCCTGGGCCTGACGGTAAGCGCCGCCAGCACCGAGGGCCCCACCCTGCCCGTGAACATCGTGAGAATGATTATCCAGCGGCCGGCCACGGTCAATTCGCCGGTCACACCTGTGGAGAGCCCGACCGTGCCGAACGCGCTGACCGCCTCGAACACGAAATCCTCCTGCCCCCTGGGCGATGACGCCGATTCGGACATGACCAGCAGCACTGAGGACGCCACGCACACCAGCAGGCAGGAGAAAAGCAGGAATGCGGCCCTCTGGAGGTCGTGCAGAGGCACCATCCTGTGCCACATCTCGGGCTGTGGTCTCTTCCGAAGCAGCGACAGG
Source organism: Candidatus Fermentibacterota bacterium (assembly GCA_022703195.1). Taxonomy (GTDB): domain Bacteria; phylum Fermentibacterota; class Fermentibacteria; order Fermentibacterales; family Fermentibacteraceae; genus Fermentibacter. Next base: position 2,987 of record JAKLEF010000167.1, read on the forward strand.
CCGGCCGATGCCAGGAGCCCGACGGTCGTGGTCTTCACTCCGCCGCCTGTGCCTCCGGGCGAGGCGCCTATGAACATCAGTGCTATGAAGGCGAGCCTCGTAGCCGGATGCAGGCCGAGCACCGGGATCGTGTCGAAGCCGGCGGTCCTCGGAGTGATGGAGCAGAGGAGGGCGTTGGATACCCGCTGGGGGAGCCCCATCCCGCCCAGAGCCCCGTTCCACTCCACCAGGAGCACGAAGGCGGTTCCCCCTGCGATGAGGATGGCGGTGACGAGGAGCACCAGCCGCGAGTGGGCGTCGAGCCTGTTGTGCCGCCTGCCCCTGAGCGTGGAGAGCACCGCGGTCACGAGGCCTGTCAGCACGGCGAAGCCCAGCCCGCCAGCGACTATCAGGCCCGAGATGATGAGGCACACGGACGGCATGCCGCTGAAGCTCTCGAGGTTGTTCGGGAACAGGCTGAAGCCCGCGTTGCAGAAGGCCGAGACGGAGTGGAAGACGGCCTGCCAGGCCAGTTCCGCCTTGTGCAGACCCGGGAGCACCGGCCTCCATGCCGAATACAGGAGCAGGGCCCCGGTGGCCTCGACAGTGACCGTCCAGCCGATGATGGAGCCTATGGCCTTCTTCACGTCGCTGGTGAACTCCGCATCGACCGCCCGCGTGATCGAAAGGCTCTGCCCGAGGCCGACGCTGTGACCGAGGAAGAGGGCGAAGAAGGCGAAGAAGCTCATCAGCCCCAGCCCGCCTACCTGTATCAGCACGAGTATCACGATCTGCCCGAAGTGGGTGTAGACCGATCCCGTGTCCACCACCGAGAGCCCCGTCACGCACACGGCGGAGGTGGCCGTGAAGAAGGCATCCAGCGGCCTGACGCCGTCGACGGTGGCGGCGGGCAGGAGCAGCAGGCCTGCTCCGGCCGCTATGATGGCCGCGAAGGATATGGGGAGTATCTGCCATACCGGCACGTGGTCGGTGAGGAACGCCCCGAGGCGCTGCACGAGTATCCTGGTGGAGATCAGCATGACCCCGACCTGTATGATGGCCCTCAGGGCCCCGAGCACCGCTTCCCTCCCGCCTCCGGCCAGGGCCGCCCAGGCCGCGGCTGCGATGGTCAGGCCGAGGAGCAGGGAGATCCAGTGGTCGTCCCTGATCCTCTCCGTCAGGCGCCTCCCGTCCGGGAGCAGCACGGAGGCCAGGTGCAGGAGCCACAGGGTCGCGAAGGCGTGCGTGCTCCACGACTCCGCTAGCCCCGCTCCGTGCCTGGCGAGGAGGAGGGCGGGAGCGGCCAGGGCGAACCAGCCCGATCCCGCGATCACCGACAGAAGCCTGGAAGCCTTCGCCATTCCCCCTCCGGAAACGATAGCCGCATATTAGCGAACCAGCCGGCGGGGTCAAGCTGCCATCATACAAGGAAGGGTGACAATGGTGGATTCCAGCACATACGACAGGATGCTCGGCCTCAGGCCCCTCAACGTGAGGGCGGCCCTTCCCGACTCGAGGTGCGCCCTCGTGAGCGGCAGGGACATCTGTTCGGTCGCGCGCGCCAGGAACGCCATCGTGATGGCCGCGAACATCAGGAACCCGCTGAGCGCGCTCGGGATACTGAGAGCCGCCAGGAGGGCCGACTCGTTCGTGATGCTCGAACTCGCCAAGTCCGAGGGGAAATACACCGGCGTGACCTATCAGAACCTGCCTCAGACCGCCCAGGCATATTCGTCGGACCTGGGCGACGGCGTCGTGTACGCACTCCACATGGACCACTACGCCGTCAAGTCGCGCGCCGACAGGGACGACGCGGCCCGTGAGATCCCGCGTGCGATCTCGATGGGCTGGACGTCGGTCGCCATCGACGCCTCCCACAATCCCGACTTCGAGAACCTCTCCTTCACTCGCGACGTCGCCATGCACATCCCGCAGTACGCCGGGCTCGAGGTCGAGGTGGCGCTGGCGCTGGCCCGCGAGCTTCGGCCCGTGCGCATTGCGTATCTGTCGTGCAGCGCCGGCACGCTCGCGCGTGACCTTGCGATGCTCGAGTCCGCCG
>JAKLEF010000168.1 GCA_022703195.1 Candidatus Fermentibacterota bacterium
CTTGCAAGCGACTGCCACTGCCCGGGGGGCATGACCCTGGGTGCACTGGAGGACCCGGTTGCAGGCAGGATCGGCATGGAGCGATGGGACGAGCTCACCCGCCGGAATCCCTCCGCCGTCCTGTCGAACCGCGACCTTCCCGGGGAGTACGGGAGGCTCGCGAGATGAGATACCTGGTTACGGGATCGCGCGGGCTCCTCGGGAGCCTGTTCATGGAACGCCTGGGACCGCTGGCCACCGGCGTCGACCTCCCGGAGACCGACCTGGCCGCCAGTCCGGCCGGCAACGCCGCCCTCGTAGCCGCGAGCGGAGCCGGCACCGTCATCAACTGCGCCGCTCTGACCGATGTAGACTACTGCGAAACCCACGGCGAGGAGGCATTCCGGATCCATGCAGCCGCGGTCGAAGGCCTAGCCCGGGCGGCGGACAGGCTCGTGACGTTCAGCACCGACCACGTCTTCAGCGGCCCCTCCGACGCCCCCTTCATCGAGGGATGCCCGGTGTCCCCCGCGAACGTCTATGCCGAGAGCAAGCTGGCCGGCGAGATGCTGGCGCTCGAAAACCCTTCGGCCATCGTCGTGCGGACCTCATGGCTCTTCGCGGGCGGGAGAGGCCTGGTCCCAAGGCTCCTCGCCGGAATGGAGTCGGGGGATCGCGTCAGGGCGGTCGTGGATCAGACCGCGTGCGTCACCTACGCCCCCGATCTGGTCGAGGCAGTTCTCGCAATGCTCGAGGACGGGTTCCGGGGGCTCGTGCACGCGGTGAACGGCGGCCCCGCGACGCCGTTCTCGATCGCGCTGGAGTTCGCCGGCACCCGGGCGGCCCGCCCGGAGCCGGTGAGATGGAGCGACCTCGAGCTGGCCGCGAGGCGCCCCGTCTACTCCGCCCTCGCCACCGCGACCCGGTATGTTCTGCCGTCGAGGGAAGAGGCCGTCGGGCGCTGGAGGAAGGAGCGGAAGGGATGAACCTCGAATGCCTGGGTTGGATGGAGGAGGCCAGGAGGGCCCTCGGGGTGTTCGACACATCCCAGCTCGACCCCGTAGTCAGGATCTGCGCCGCCTGCCTCGAGGGGGGCGGGACCATCCTCGTCTGCGGCAACGGGGGCAGTGCGGCCGATTCGATGCACCTGACCGCCGAGCTCGTGGGCAGGTTCCTCGCCGACAGGAGGCCGCTCAGGGCGGTCTGCCTCTCCGACGACACCGCCGCCATCACCGCCATCGCCAACGACTACGGATACGAGATGGTGTTCGCCAGGCAGGTGGAGGCCCTCGCACGCCCCGGCGACCTGCTCATAGCCATCTCCACCAGCGGCAGGTCGCCGAGCGTCGTCAGGGCCGTCGAGGCAGCGCGAGCCGCCGGGGCGGGGGTCGTGGCGATGACGGGCGAAGGCGGGGCCGACTTCGCCGCATCTGCGGATGCTGCGATCATCGCACCGGCATCGGTGTCGGGGCATGTCCAGGAGGTCCTCATGGCGGCCGGGCACGCCCTTTGCGCGGCGCTGGAGGCCGGTCCGGCCGGGAAGCCCAGTTGAGCCGCAGGCGGATCCTGCTCCAGCTCGCCGCCGGGCTGGCGATCGCGGTCACGGCTCTCTGGCTGACATACCGGAGCCTCGATCTGGATGGCCTGTCAGGCGTCCTCGCCGGCGCCGACTGGGCCGCCCTCCTTCTGGTGCTGCCATTCCTCGCGCTGAGCTACGTCTTAAGGATCATGCAGTGGCAGGTGCTCCTGTCCCCCATCCGCAGGGTGGGGTTCTCGTGCGCCGCCCCTCCGCTGCTGGCGGGATTCATGGTCAATTCGATCATGCCCGCGCGCCTGGGCGAGTTCGTCAGGGCGCTCCTGCTGTCCAGGCGCACCGGCGTGCCGCGTGCCTCGTCGCTCGCCACCGTGGCGCTGAGCAGGGTCTTCGACGGGCTGACGCTCACGGCCATGAGCCTCGGGGCCGTGGCCGCGTTCTGGGACACGCTCGATTCCCCCATACGGAGCGGGCTGATGCTGGCCGGCGCGGGATACGTCGCCCTGCTCGCCTTCGTCGTCGCGCTGTGGGTGTGGCGGGGCAGGGCCTGCTCCCTTGCGGTCAGGCCCCTGCGGGCCGCCGGCTTCGCGAGGGCTGCCGACGGCCTGGAGAGGATCCTGATGTCGTTCGCCGAGGGACTGGCTGTACTTCGCAGCCTGAGGGAGCTTGCGGCGGTGGCGGCCCTTGCCGTGCTGGTGTGGGCATCCCTGGCCCTGTCGGTCGTCCCGGTCTTCCTCGCCCTCTCCCTGCCGTTCCGCTGGTACTACCCCGTGCTGGTGCTGATACTGGCCGCCTTCGGGATGCTCGTCCCAACACCGGCTGGCACCGGCACGGTGCATGCGGCGCTCACGGCCGTCATGCCGGCCCTGACGGTCCTGTCGACCCCGCAGGCCGGAGCGCTCGCGCTGGTGTTCCATGCCTCGCAGTTCCTGCCGATCATCGCGGCAGGCATCGTAGCTGCCCTGCACGAGGGGCTCAGGGCGCGCGACGTGGTGGAATCCGGGTCCGACACCGGGCCGCCCGGCCACTGAGGCCCGTTCCGGATCCGCCGCACGGACGATGCCGCGCAAGAAGAAGTTCTGCAATGAGATGAAGCATCGGTCCATGTGGCATGCTTCTTGCGGCTGATGCCTTTGCGGGAGGCGCCGCTGCATATTACGGGTTGCGCCGCCGCGCGGCGGCTAACATGGAGGCTTCGATGCCCACGTACGATTACGAGTGCGAATCCTGCGGCCACAGGTACGAGAGGTTCCAGAGCATGACCGACGAGCCCGAGCGCGTCTGCCCCGAATGCGGGTGCGCGGTGCGCAGGCTCATCGGCAGCGGGGCGGGCATCATCTTCAAGGGTGCCGGCTTCTACGCGACAGACTATCGGAAGGGATCCTGCCCCGAGGGAAGGGGCGCGTGCGAATCCGCCAAGCCCTCCCCGGACGACTCCGGGCACACCTGCTCGGGTTCGTGCTGCTGCAAGTAGTTCGCGGACCGATGCGGGAGCGGCCTTCCGGCGTCCGCCGGAGCCTGGCCGCGGCTGCGCTCGTGTCCGCGGCCCTGGCCGCGGTCTCCTGCGGAGGTGGCGGCACCGACAGCGGCGGTGTCGTCACTGTGACATTCTGGCATGCCATGGGCGGCCCCCTGGGGGATGTCCTCGAGGACACGCTCATAGCCGAGTTCAACGAGACCCATCCCGGCATCGAGGTCGTGCCCGTGGCGATGGGGAACTACAGGGCGCTCAGCCAGAAGATCATGGCGAGCGTGATGGCGGACGACACCCCCTCCATCGCGCAGGCCTACGAGACATGGACCGCCCAGCTCGTCAGGGGAGGGGCGATAGTCCCGATGGACTCGCTGATGGCCCTCGACCCCTTCTTCACCGACAGCATCTGGCCGGACGTCTACGAGGTCTTCAGGGAGGACAACACGTTCGACGGGCGGGTCTTCAGCCTGCCCTTCAACAAGAGCGTGCCCATGATCTACTACAACGCGGACCTGTTCGACTCGCTGGGCCTTTCCCCCGCGGCCACCCTGGACGGCCACAGGGCTCTCCTCGAGGCGCTCTGCCTCGACGGCAACTCCGACGGAGACCTCCTCGACGGGGAGGACCGCTGGGGCACCGCCTTCACGGGCAGCGTCTGGACGTTCGAGTGCCTCCTGTCCCAGCACGGAGGCAGCCTGCTCGATTCCGCCGGCTCTTCCGTGACCTTCGACTCTCCGGAGGGCGAGGCGGCCCTGGGCTACCTCCAGACCCTCCTCCACGAGGACGGCTCCGCCTATCTCGCCACCGGGTTCGACCACCAGCGCCAGTTCGCGAACGGGCGGGTGGCGCTCATCGAGGCTTCGGTGACGTCGCTGGCCTTCCTCGAGCAGGACATGCAGAGCCGCGCCGAGAACGGCCTGCCGACCTTCGGGATCGGGGTCGCCCCCCTGCCGGCAGGTGAGAGGCGCTCGGTCTTCATAGCCGGGACGAACGTAGTTATCTTCAGGTCGGGCGATCCACGCGAGGTGTCGGCCTCCTGGGAGTTCGCCAAGTGGTTCCTCGAGCCTCGGCAGCAGGCCCGGTGGTTCGCCGGCAGCGGCTATCTGCCCGCGGTGCACAGCGCCCTCGACGAGCCCGAGGCTCAGGCCCGCATCGTGGCCCACCCGGGCCTGGACGCTGTCATAGGCCAGCTCGATTACGCGATATTCGAACCGCAGACATCGGCCTGGTACGAGGGGAGGGAGTTCCTCTCCGAGGCCATCGAGATAGCATTGTACGGAAGGATGACGGCAGGCGAGGCCCTGTCGAGGGCCGCGGCCCTGACGGACGCCGAGATCTCCGCCGGCAGATGATGGCGGCGGTACGGGGGGACAGCGCATGAAGGGATCAGTGTTTCTGGCGTCGCTCCTGGCACTTCCTGCGGCGGCCGTCACGGTCGGCGAGGCAAGGGCCGACATCGACGGCGACGGGCTCCCCGACCTGCTCGGACAGGTCGTGACCATCACCGCCGTGGCGACGTGCGAACCGATGCTCTTCTCGTCGGGCTCCGGGGCGGGCTTCTACGTCCAGGACGCCACGGGAGGCATCAACGTCTACTCCTACGAGCTGCCCGGATTCCCCGCGGGCCCCGGCGACACCCTGCAGATCACGGGCGAGATCGCCCAGTACAACGGCCTTGTCGAGATATCGCCCGACACCCAGGGGGACTACGTGTTCGTCGGTTCGGGCCCTGCCCCCGGCCCCGTCCAGCTCGCCCGGCACCAGGGCATGGGCGAGGCCGTCGAGGGCCTGCTGGTGAGGGCCGGCGACCCCGGCTCGGGTGAGTGGGTCACAATCGCGAGCGACCCGGTCCAGTCCGGTGCCGGGTGGAACCTGACGGCCTGGAACGGCCAGACGTCCATCGCAGTGAGAGTGGGCGGGTCCACCGGGATCGACGTCACCGGCATCCATGCCGGCGACAGGTTCTTCATCACCGGGATCGGCGGCCAGTACGACTC
>JAKLEF010000169.1 GCA_022703195.1 Candidatus Fermentibacterota bacterium
CAGTTCCTCCGGCGACGTTGAGAGCCCGGACTGGTCTCCCTCGGACGCCTCGATCCGACGCTCGTCGCTCGATTCCTGGGTCACGTGCGGCATGGGCCGCGGCTTCACTGCGGAGGGTTCGATCCATGCCGGGGGGACTCGGTACGTTTCGGACTCGCCCGATTCGACGCGCGACAGCCATTCCGAAGGCGCGTCTGATGCCGCGCTGGCGTTCACCCCGTCGGGCCTGCCCCTCTCCATCGAGACCTCAGCCGGCATCAGGATGGAATGGGCGGGCGGCACGGCACTCGGTTCCCGGAGCAGGACCCTTTCCTCGATCGGCGTTCTGGGCTCCGCATTCGCCGGTCCGCTTCTCGTCTCGGCCGCCGCCAGGGCCGAGGCGGCCACGGAAGAGCGCCCGGGCATCGGGGCGAGGATATCGGCAACCCTGGAACGCAGGCGGCTCACGGTCGAGGCGGCACTCTCACGGAGCTTCAGGAGGCCGACGTTCAACGAACTCTACTGGCCCTCCGACCCCTTCGCCGAAGGCAACCCGGATCTCGGGCCGGAATCGTCGACGGAGGCCGATGTGACGGCTAGGGTTTCCCTCGGTCGGCTCTCATCTGGCATCTCGCTCTTCTATGCCGTCTCCGACGACCTGATCATCTGGACCCCGGGGGCCGGCGGGGTCTGGAGCCCCTGCAACATCTCCCGTGCCCTCCGCCGCGGGATCCAGCTGGACGGGACGCTGCGCGCCGGAGCCTTCACGGCCGCCGGCTCGATGACCCTGCAGCGCATCACCGATGCGGTCGAGGGCTCCACGAACGAAGGCATGATGCTGCCCTACAGGCCGGAGATCACTGCCGGACTCCTCGCCGAGGCGGAGATCATGGGCATGACCCCGGGCATCTCGATCTCGATGACGGGGGACAGATTCATCAATGCCGCCAACACGGCGGTTCTACCTGCCTACTCGCTGCTGGGTGCGTCGCTCGCCGCCCCGGTCCCGTGGATCGAGGGGCTCACATTTTCGCTTTCCGGCACGAACGTTCTCGACACCAGGTACGAGGAGACGAACGGCTATCCGGGCCGCCGCCGGACATTCCTGGCCGAACTCAGATGGGAGGGAACCCGTTGAACAAGCTCTCCGCCGCTCTTGCGGCATGCCTTGCAACGATATCCGGATGCGGTTCCGGCACGGGGCCGTCCGATCCCGGGGCCGGCGCCGGGGTGGCCTGGTTCGACGGGCTGGGCTACACCGTGGACATGTACTATCCGCGGGACGGCACCCTCGGACTGGGAGCCTTCGTCACCGGAGAGGCGCCCAACGACATCGTCCTGCTCGAAGACGGCACCATCGCGGTGGTCAACTCGATGTCGAACTCGGTCTCCTTCTTCGATCCCGCAGAGCCCGGCCAGCTCGTCGCCGAGACCATCCTGCCCGAAGGATCGAATCCGTACTGCGCCTGCGTCGACGGATCCAGGCTCTTCGTATCCTGCCTCCTGGGAGAGTCGAGCGGGGGGCCTGGCGTGTGCGTGATAGACCTCCCGACTCACGAGGTGACCGGCGGGTTCTACGGAGTCCCCAACGCGAGCGGGATCGCCGCTGCATCGGGCAGGCTCTTCGTAAGCACCCAGAACTGGCCGGATGCCTCGGTGCAGGGCACGTTCGTGCTCGATCCCGAGACGGGGGAGGTGCTCGACACGCTCGCCACCCCGCCCAACACGACAACTCTCAGATACTTCCCCGCGACCGGGATGATCCATGCTTCCTCGACGACCTACGCCGACGACGGCGCCATCACGATCATCGATCCATCGGCCCCGGTCATCGCAGGCACCATCGCAACCGGAGGAACCCCGGGCCTGCCGTGCAGGATGGGCGACCGTTTCGTGGCCGGCGATTCCTGGTCGTCATCGAAGGTGTATCTCTACGACGAAGCCGGCACGCTGGAGACCTTCGACGCCGGTTTCGGCATAACGGGGATCGCTGCGACCGGGGACACCCTCTTCATGATGGCCTTCGATTCCAACGTCGTGCTCGTGACCGAAGCCACGACCTGGACCCCCCTGGACACCCTCCAGGCTGGCGACGGCCCCCAGGGAATCCTGATAATCCCCGAATAGGACCGCATAGGGGAGGAGGCCGCGATGCCCAGGTGCGACATGCACGTGCACTCCATGTACTCCCGAGCCACGGGGTACTGGTTCCTCAGGGCTCTGCAGGCCCCCGAGAGCTTCACGCCGCCAGAACTCCTCTACGAGAAGGCCCGGGACAGGGGCATGGACTTCGTCACGATAACCGACATCAACACCATCGAAGGCGTGATGAGGATCATCGACCAGCCCGGCACCTTCACGGGAGAGGAGATCAGGACCTACCTCCACGGCAGCAGGGCGGCCGTCCACATCCTGGCCTACGGCTTCGATCCTGCCGACCACGACGAGATGTCCAGGCTGCGCGAGAGCTTCGAGGACCTGACGGGTTTCCTCTCCGACAGGGGCATCGCCTTCGCCCTGGCCCACCCGTTCCATTCCGAGGGGCCCTCCCCGGCCTATGCCGAGCTGGCCCTGGCCATGCGAAGGTGCCCGCTCGTCGAGGCCCTGAACGGAAGCAGGCTGGCGGCCGAGAACGCGATGGTGGCCCCGGCGGTCAGGATCGTCAGGGATGATCCGGGATTCGCGGGCTTCATCGGCGGTTCGGACGACCGCTGCCGGCGCTTCATCGGGAACGCCTTCACCGCAGTTCCACGTGCCGCGACGGCGGGCGAGTTCCTGAAGGAGGTGGCCTCGGGCAGGGGAGCGCCAGGCGGCGCATCCGGATCGGCGATACGGTCGGCCTACTCCACCTATTCCATCGCCTACTCCTTCTACAGGGAGAGACTCCAGGCACAGAAGCTGCCGCTCTTCGCCTCGGCCGCGGCCGACAGGATGTTCGGACCCGGAAGGCCCGAGCCCCCCACCCTGTGGCAGAAGGCCGACCTGGCCCTGCATTCGCTCTATCACCGGACCCTCTCCTCGCCCGACCCGGGCCCGGAGAGCTTCCTGCTCGAGGAGCTGCTCGAGATCGGCAAGGACCTCTGGGCGAGGGGAGAGCCCAGGGGCGAGGACATCGACGAGCGTACGTTCCGCATCTTCAGCAACACCACGAACCGTCTCATCGACCGCCTCTCCGGCCTTTTGTTCCGCCGCATAACCGACGGCAAGTTCCTCGAGGCGTTCGAGGCGGTTTCGGCCCTGATCCCAGTGCTGCTGCTCAACGCACCCTACCCGATGTCGTTCTTCAACATGCGCCGGGGCAGGAGGGCGGCCGCCGAGTTCGCGGCAGGCACCCCGGGATGCTCCCCGCCTCAGTCCAGCGGAGCGAGGGCCTGGTTCACCGATACCATAGACGACCTGAACGGGGTCTCCCGGACCCTGCAGAAGTTCAGCCGCCTGGCCTTCGACTCGGGGCGGAAGCTCGCGGTGATTGCCAGCCAGGAACGGCCCCTTTCCTTCGAGGGGTGGGTGGTGAACTTCCCGCCGGTGCGCGAGTTCCCCGTGCCCGACTACGAGTCGAAGATGCTCGCCATCCCGCCCTTCCTCGACCTCCTGCGGTTCGTCGAGGACAACGACTTCGAGGCGCTCTACATCTCGACGCCGGGGCCGGTTGGCCTCTCGGCCCTGCTCATATCCAAGCTCCTCGGGATCCCGTCCATCGGCATCTACCACACCGATCTGCCGCGGCACGTGAACCAGATCTCCCGCGACGGGCACATGGGCGAGTTCGCAGCCACGGCCATGGGCTGGTTCTACTCCGCCACCGACCATGTGATGGTCCCCAGCCGCTACTACATGGAGGAGCTGGACAAGCTGGGAGTGCCCAGGCAGAAGATGACGATCTTCCCCAGGGGGATAGACACGGGAGCCTTCTCGCCGTCCTGGCGGGACCCCGGTTTCTTCGGGCGCTTCGGTGCCTCGGAGGGTTCCGTGCGCCTTGTCTACGTGGGAAGGGTGTCGCGCGAGAAGGATCTGGACGTGCTGGCCGAGGCCTTCCTCGCCGCCAGGGCGGAGTTCCCGGATATCGAGCTGTTCATCGTCGGCGACGGGCCCTATCTGGCCGAGCTCACTCTCGGGCTGAGCGGGAGAGGCTGCCACTTCTGCGGCATCCTCAGGGGCGATGACCTGTCCAGGGCCTATGCCTCGGCCGACGTCTTCTTATTCCCGAGCACCACCGACACCTTCGGGAACGTGGTCCTCGAAGCTGCCGCATCCGGGGTGCCGTCCATCGTCACTGACATGGGCGGGCCCATGGAGATCATCGAGCCGGGCGTCTCGGGCGTGGTCACCCATGGCCGCGACGTCGAGGGATTCGCCTCGGCGATCCTCGCCATGGCCCGCGATGGATCTCTCCGGAGGGGGATGGGGGAGGCCGCGAGGCGCAGGGCCATGGAGAGGACCTGGGAGAAGGCCTTCGACGCCGTATGGAACTCCGTGCCGGAGCCAGGCAAGGGCACCGGCAGAGGTTCGGGATCGTAGGACCCTTGTCCGGCTTGAATGATCGGGCTGGAGAGCATAGAATCCATTCATCAATTCCGCTTCACGGAATTGATGGGTAGCCCGTCAGCATGGTTCCCGGAGGGAACCTGCAGGAGGGCGTGCCTGATCCGTTTCGGGCGGATCTGGACTTCCCGAAGGAGCGTTCGTGCCCCGGGTCTTCTCGCTGCCCGCCCTTCCAGTTCTCCACGAGATGGCGGGCAGCTGTCAGACCAGTTCATTTCCGCGATTTCGCTCCGCGAAATCGCCGGGTAGCGCTACAGCAGGTTTCCAGAGGAAATCTGCCAGTGCGCGTGGAAGCCCCTCAGGGGTTTGATCTCTTGGCTTGATCGCTCTCGCGACTCCTCAATTCCGCGCAGTGGAATTGATGCGTAGCCCGTCAGCATGGTTCCCGGAGGGAACCTGCAGGAGGGCGTGCCTGATCCGTTTCGGGCGGATCTGGACTTCC
>JAKLEF010000017.1 GCA_022703195.1 Candidatus Fermentibacterota bacterium
CCAGAACCTGTCCCAGTGTCCCCTGTCGGATGTCCTCAAGAGATTCTCCCGTTCTGCAGCGCAAAGCTACACTCCCCGCCCCTCCGGGGGGAAGACCTTGCCCGGAAGCGGAGAGAGGGGTTATGATAACACGATATTACCCGGTCGTCCGGGTCGTATTTATGGAAAGAAGAACGGTGATGAGGATATCCCTGAGGAGATTCGCGGAGCGCGACCTGCCCTCGCTCGAGCGCTGGCGCGAAGAGATCGACTCCGACAGGTACATGGAGAGGCTGAGCCCCGTGAACTTCGACGGTTCGGGATTCGAGGGCTGGGGCCTGGACTATGTCTGGTACGCGATCGAGGTGGACGGTTCCGCGGTGGGCGGCATCTGGTTCGACCTGAAGAGGAACGACAGGTCGATAGGAGTGATGGGGATAGTGATCGGACGGACCGACTCCCTGGGCAGGGGGATAGGCCGCAGGGCGATAGCCAGGGCGATCCCCGCCGCCAGGAGGGTGCTCGGTTTCGACACTGTCCGGCTCCACGTCCGGAGAACCAATCCCAGGGCAATCTCCTGCTACCTAGGCTGCGGGTTCGTCGTGACCGGCGAGGGCTCCAAGCTCCTAGAAGACCGCGGCAAGGTCCCCTTCTACCGCATGGAGATGTACCTCGAATCCGGCGTCCCCGTCATGCCGTCGACCGGAGGGCTCGCCCTGCGCGCTTCCGGCGCCGGTCAGGCCGGCCGCCGGAGCGAACCCGGCGGACAGAGGCGCACGGGCTGATCCCGCAGCGGCGCTCCCGGCTCCATCTGCAGCAGACTCCATATCGCATCATGGCGTGAAGCGGCCGGCCCGGCGCACTGCGGCTGGCACCCCGGCACAAACAGATGTATACATCGGGCATGAGCGCCATCATCCTGGCCAGGAGCTGCTACTCCTTCGGCTACGGCGTCGAGACGCCGGCCGGCATCGCCTGCGCGGCGCCGCCCGGGGCTGCCGGTGTGCTGCTCGCCGATTCCGGGGGTCTCCACGGCCAGCACGAATTCCAGGCTGCCGCCCCGGACGGGATGAAACCGGGAGCCGGCTGCCGGATCTCCCCGGGAGTTGTCCTGGCCTCCCTCGAAGGCGGCTGGGCACAGCTCTCGTCCCTTGTCACGGCCGTCTCGTCGCAGCTCCCCCTCGCCGAAGCATTCTCGTCCGGCACGGACCGTCTCGCGGCGCTCGTCTCCCGGCCTGGTGACGCCCTGGCCCTGGCGGAGGCCGGGTTCTCGGGCGCCCTTTTCGGTGCGGTCCTTCCGGCGTGTTTCGGAAACGATCCGGGGGTGTCGGAGGCTTCGTTCACCGGGGCGGGCATCGTGCCTGCGGCATGCTGGCCGGTCGTTTCCATCGCGGAATCCTCGCGCAGGGCGCACAGGCTTCTGCGGGCCGCCTCCGCCGGTTCTTCCGAGGCTTCGCTGCCGTCACGGGCGTTCGCCTCGCGCCATGCCTCCATGCCCGGCGACGGAGCGCTGGAGCGCCAGTTCGCCGGCCTGCGCACCTCGCGCGAGGGTGCGGCCCTGCTCGCATCCCGGCTGGACACGTTCCACCCCCATGCGGGCCTCCTCCTGTCGGCCGGAGATGCCGGCAGCGTGCCGCTCCTGCGAAGCATGGCCGAGGAGGCCTTCCGGCGCACCTACGGGAACGGCATGGCGGCCCGGAGGCGCCTGGAGACGGAGCTTTCGGCCATAGCGGCCGCGGGCCTGGCCGGATACTTCCTCGCCGTCAGGGAGGTCGCGGAATTCTGCGCCGCGAGGGGCATATCGGCGACGGCGCGCGGGTCGGCCGCGGGCAGCATGGTGAGCTACCTGCTGGGCATCTCGGGGGTCTGCCCGCTGCGCTGCGGCCTGTCCTTCAGCCGGTTCTTCAACCCGCAGAGACCCGATCCGCCCGACATCGACCTCGACATCGACAGTGCGCGGCGCGACGAGGTCGTGGCCTTCGTCCTGGGCAGGTGGGGCCGGGAGTCGGCCTGCGTGGGCGAGATCGTCAGGCACAGGCGCAGCTCCGCGTTCCGCTGCGCCGCCTCGGCGGCCGGGCTGGGCCCGTCCGACATAGACTCGATGTCGGTGCTCCTCGACGACCGGGATGCCGCAGTCTGGCGGAGGGATGCCGGCAGGCGCCTCCTGGCCGACGCCGCCCTGCTCGAGGGCCTGCCCTCGCATGTCGCCCCCCACCCCTGCGGGATCGTGATATCCCCGCGCCCGGTCTGCGAGGTCGTGCCGCTGTCGCCCGGCACGTCGGGCCAGGCCGTCACCCAGTTCGACATGGTCGGAGTCGAGAGAGCCGGGCTCCTGAAGATGGATCTGCTCGGGCAGCGCGGCCTCACCGCCATTTCCCTCGCCCTCGGATGGGATGCGCGGGGCGGGCGGGCGGCCCGGGGCGGGATGCCGCACGTCCCGGGGGACATCCGGGACGCCCTCGAGCTGATGGCGTCGGGCAGGACGATAGGCGTCGCACATGTCGAATCCCCGGCGCTCAGGGGCCTCCTGACGGAGATGAGGGTGGCGAGCCTCGACGACGTGGCGCGCGCGCTGGCCCTGGTAAGGCCGGGCGCCTCGGGCAGCGGGACCAGGGAGCGCTTCTTCGCGGCCATGAGGGGCGAAGCCCGTCCGGAGTGGGAGTTCGACGAGCTCCGCGACATCCTGGGCGGCAGCTTCGGCGAGATGCTCTACGAGGAGGACGTGTCGGAGTGCGCCGCAAGGCTCCTCGGGATCGACGACGGGCAGGGCGACCTGGTCAGGCGCCGGCTGAAGAGGAAGAGCCTGTCGCCCGCGGATCTCGAGGCATTCGGGGTGGACGGCGCCCGGGCCTCGGCCGTCCACGCCTTCCTCTCGCGCTTCGCCGGGTACGGGTTCTGCCGTGCCCACGCCTACTCGTATGCGGCGATAGCTTGCATCTCGGCATCCCTGAAGGCCTCGAGCCCGGCATGCTTCATGGCGGCCGTCCTGGCGGGAGGCGGGGGCTTCTACGACCAGCGGACCTATGTGGAGGAGGCCAGGCGCCTCGGGCTCGCGATCGCGCCGCCGGGGGTCAACTCGGGGGAGTGGTGCGCCAGGCCGTCCGGGGGGGGCGTGATGCTCGGATTCTCGAGCCTGCGAGGCATGGGACCCTCGGAGCATGCCGCGCTCGCGAGGGGGAGGCCGTACGACTCCCCGGGGCAGGTCGTCGCCGCTGGCGTGGGGCGCGGGGTCGTGAAGGCCATGGCGCAGGCCGGGTGCTTCGGGGAGATAGGCCTGACCCGCCCCGGGGCCCTCTGGGAGATGAACCGCAGGTCCGGCGGCTTCTTCACGCGGGAGGAGGAGGGGCTGCCCGGGATCCCCGAACACTGCAGGAGCGAGATGGTCTCGCTCGATCTCGAGTTCCTCGGGGCGGCGGTCACCTGCAGCCCCCTCTCGCTGGTCGATCGCCCGGACGGCACCGTTCCGCTCGATCGCCTCACCGGGGCTGTCCAGTCCGGCATCTGGGGGAGGGTGGCCTCCCGCAGGAGCCTCTCCGAGGGGGCCGGTTTCCTCATGCTCGAGGACGACAGGGGGTATGCCGACGTCTTCCTGCCGTCCCCCCTGTACTCGCAGTCGCGCCTGATATCGCGCAGGGAGGGCGCCACCGTCGTGCTGGGGGTCGCAGCGGGCCGCGACGGCAGGCTCCGGGCCACGTCCGTCTCCGCCGGCCCATTGACGCCATGCCGCCGGGTGGTATGAAAAGGTGCGGTCATGGAGCCGCAGGCCGGACAGGACTGGAGGGAAGAGCATGCCGGAGCCGCTTGCTCCAGGAGATCTCAGGTGGCGCTGTCCCGAGGGCGCCATGGGTTTCGACAGGACCGACAGGGCTTCCACCAGCAACAGGATCGTCGGCCAGGAGCGTGCAGTCAAGGCTGTCAGGCTCGGCCTAGAGATCCAGTCCCTGGGCTACAACATGTTCGTGACGGGCGTGTCCGGCACCGGGCGCGAGTCCACCGTGAAGCGGATACTCGATTCCCTAGACCTCACCACCGATGATCTGAAGGACATCCTCTTCGTGCACAACTTCGAGGATCCCCAGCGCCCGATGGTCATCACCCTGCCCGCCGACGACGGCGAGGAGTTCGTCGGGAGCCTCGCCCAGTGCGTCGAGCTCCTGAAGAGCAACATCCCGGCGGTCATGTCGGGCGACCGCATGGGCAGCGAACGCAAGAAGATCCGTGCCGACGCCACCGCGAAGCAGCAGGAGCATCTGGACGCCTTCAGCCGGGAGGCGTCGGAGAAGGGCTTCGCGCTGGTGAAGGTGCAGACCGGACCCGGCCAGTTCGGGCCCGAGGTTCTCCCCGTCGTGAACGGCGAACCCGCGGGATTCGACAAGCTGGACGAGATGCAGAAGGCCGGGAGCCTCACCGCGGAGGCGAGGGAGAAGTACACATCCGACCACGAGGCGCTGTTCGGGCGCCTGATAGACGTGGTCAGGCGCAACCAGAGAATCGAGATGGAGGCGGCCGGGGAGGACCAGGAACTCGTCAGGAGGACGCTCAGGCCCACCGTCGAGGGCATCCTCGACAGGCTGAAGGAGACGGGCGACGCCAGGGTGGAGGCTTATGCCGACTCCCTCTCCGCGGCCATCCTCGACAACCTCGAACAGTTCCTCAACCCCGGCGAGGGCGAGGATCCGTACTACCTCTTCTCCGCCAACCTGCTGGTGGACAACAGCAGCAAAAGGGGCAGGCCGGTCGTGATCGAGCAGTTCCCCGACCAGGTGAGCCTGTTCGGCAGCATCGACAGGCTGACGGTCGACAACAAGCCCTACAGCGACTTCACCCTGATCCGCGCCGGATCGCTCCTCAGAGCAAACGGCGGATACATCATCATGGATGCCATGGACATCCTCAGGCAGCCCGGGCTCTGGCCCGCGCTGATGCAGACCCTCCGGAACCAGACCGTGGTCATCAGGCAGCACGACCCGCTGAACCTCTTTCCGATCGACCTGCAGCCCGAACCCGTGGAGATCGACGTCAAGGTGATCCTCCTGGGCTCCGACTACCTCTACACCATGCTCGGCATGAGCGAGCCGGAGTTCGGGCTCCTGTTCCGCATCAGGGCCGACTTCGACGACGAGATGGACCTGACTCCGGAGAACCTGAGGGATTTCGGCGGCGTGATCGCATTCATCGCGGGCAACGAGAAGCTGACCCCGCTCTCCGGTTCCGCCGTGGCCGCGCTCGCCGAGCAGGCCGTGAGGATGGCGGACAGGAGGGACAGGATCTCGACCCAGTTCAGCCGCATAGCCGACTACGCCAGGCAGGCCGCCTACTGGGCCCGGTGCGAGTCCTCCCCGGTGGTCGAGGCCCCCCACGTCAGGAAGGCGATCCTCGAAAAGCGCGAGAGGCTCTCGATGGGGCAGGAGTACGCCCTGGACAGCATCGAGCGCGGCGAGATGATGATAGACACCTCGGGGTCCCGGGCGGGGCAGGTCAACGGCCTGGTGGTGCTGAGCGGCGTAGACTACTCGTACGGCCTCCCGATGAGGGTGACGGCCCGCGTCTCGGCGGGGCGCGAGGGCGTGATAAACATCGAGAGGGAGGCGGATCTCTCCGGCTCCCTGCACACCAAGGGCATCCTCATCATCACCGGCTTCCTCCGGGGCAGGTATGCGCTCGACTTCCCCCTGTCGCTGTCCGCCAGCATCTGCATCGAGCAGAGCTACGGAGGGGTCGAGGGCGACAGCGCGTCGAGCGCCGAGCTCTATGCCCTCCTGAGTGCCCTCTCGGGGCTCCCGGTGCGCCAGGACCTGGCGGTCACCGGGTCCGTGAACCAGTACGGCGAGATCCAGCCCATCGGCGGCGTGAACTACAAGATCGAGGGCTTCTTCAACGTCTGCAGGCGCAGGGGCCTGACAGGCACCCAGGGGGTGCTCGTGCCCGCATCCAACGTCGGGAGCCTCCAGCTCGACGACGACGTCGTGGCTGCGGTCGAGGCCGGAAGCTTCTCGATCTACCCCGTCAGAACCATCGACGAGGGCATCGAGCTGCTCACCGGAGTCCCCTCCGGGTCTCCGGCGGGCCCGGGCGGCTGCTTCCCGGAGGGATCCGTCAACGGGCTGGCAGAGGCCTCCCTCCGCCGCATGGCCGAGATCCTCCGGAGCTTCGGCAGGGGGAGCTGAGGGGTCCTTGCGGAGGCCCAGGGTCTTCACGTCGAGCTGGGGCCAGATGGAGAGCGCCGGTTCCAACATCGGCGATCTGGCCGTTTTCGCATCCCAGATGCAGGAGCTCGGCGATGCCTTCGACGTGGGCGTGATGTCGGGCGATCCCGCGGGAACGGCCGCCCGGTGGGGCGCGAAGGGATTCTCTATCCGCCGGGGGCGTCTCGCCTCGATGATCCGCGGGGTCCTCTGGGCGGACTATGTGGTTGTGGGCGGAGGGGAGCTGGTCCAGGACAGGTCCTCGCTCCTCTATTCGCCGTTCAACCTTCTGCCGTTCCTGCTGTCGGCCTCCTTCGGGAAGCGCTCGTTCGCATGGCTCGTCGGGCTCGGACAGGGAGGAGAGCTGCGCCCCTGGACCCGCGCCTGGATAGCCCGTTGCATGGCGACCGCCAGAGGGATCAGCGTGAGGGACGCGCCTTCCGCCGACCTCCTCGCCGGCCTCGGGTTCCGGCCCGGTAGGGTCCTGCGCGCTGCCGACTCCGCCTTCTGCCTCTGCAGCGGGCGCAGGCCGGGCCCGGTGGACTCGGACATCCTCGGGGCAGCGCCCCGCGATGTCTCCAACCGGACCGGAGGGCTCCTCCCGCTCGAGACGAGGCGGAAGCTGGGGCTCGACCGCCCGGGAGGGGGGAGCTCCGCGGCCGCGGACTGGGCACGCATCCTCGACGGGCACCTCGCGAGGAGAGGGGGCAGGGTCATCCTCCTGCCGTTCCACACGGGACCGCTCTCCAATTCCGACGACCACTTCTGCCGCGAGGTCCTCGGCAGGATGCAGAGGGCGGACCGCGCCTCGATACTCGAGACGGAGAACCTGCACGGGTTCATGGATGCGATGGCCGGGTGCAGGGTCGTCGTGACCGCCCCCCTCCACGGTGCGATCCTTTCCGTGGTGACCGGTGCGCTTCCCGTCGCGGTGCCGTATTCGTCGAAGGGTACGAGATTCATGGAGGAGGCGGGGCTCGGCGACCTCTCCGTGCCGACATCCCGGCCCGGGTGGGCGGTGGAGGCGGCCGCGCTGGTCGACGAAGCCTGGCGCACGTGCGGATCGCGCTGGTGCGGTCTCTCCGCGAGACGCTCCGAACTGCGGGCCAGGGCCGAACTGAACACGGCCTACTTCGGATCGGTGTGCGGGACAGCCAGCCTTGCCCCGTCCGGCCCGCGGCGAGTATATTGACATCGCGAAGCTAGGCGACACTGCACCGAAAACGGTGTGGCGCCTATTTTTATCTCTCCGGTACCGTAACCGTCTGTTCAGGAGGTCAAAGTGGAGAAGGGGTTCAACCCGTTCGCCATGGCTCAGGCGCAGTTCGACCGCGTGGCCGAAATGCTGGGTCTCGAGCCGGGCGTCCGCGAGTTCCTGCGCTGGCCTCAGCGCGAGTATCACTTCACCATCCCCGTCCGCATGGATGACGGCAGCGTGAAGGTCTTCCGCGGTTTCCGCGTACAGCACAGCGACGTTCGCGGACCCTGCAAGGGCGGCATCCGCTTCCACCCCCACGAGACCGCCGATACTGTCAAGGCACTCGCCACCTGGATGACCTGGAAGTGTTCGGTCGTCGACATCCCGCTGGGCGGTGGCAAGGGCGGCGTCATCTGCGATCCCCACGAGCTCTCACAGCTCGAGCAGGAACGCATCTGCCGCGGCTGGGTCCGCCAGGTCTGGAAGAACGTGGGCCCCGTGCAGGACGTGCCTGCCCCCGACGTCATGACCTCCGGCCAGCACATGATCTGGATGCTCGATGAGTTCGAGACCCTGTCCGGCGGCAAGTACCCCGGCTTCATCACCGGCAAGCCCGTAGGCGTCGGCGGCTCCCTCGGCCGCACCGAGGCCACCGGCTATGGCGTGATCTACACGGTCCGCGAGGCCCTCAAGCGCAAGGGCATCGACATCAAGACCACGACCATGGCAGTCCAGGGCTTCGGCAACGTCGCCCAGTACGCCGTCGACCTCTTCACCCGCTACGGCGGCAAGGTCGTCTGCGTCTCCTGCTGGGATCAGAAGGACCAGGTCTCCTACACATACCGCAAGATGGACGGGATCGACCTGAAGTTCCTCATGGGCATCACCGACAAGTTCGGCACCGTAGACGCCGGCAAGGCGATAGCGGCCGGCTACGAGAAGCTCCCCGGCGACGCATGGATCGAGACCGAGGCCGACATCCTCGTGCCCGCCGCCCTCGAGAACCAGATCAACGGCGAGAGCGCCAAGAAGATCCACCCGAGGGTGAAGATACTCGCCGAGGGTGCGAACGGCCCCACGACCCCCGATGCCGACGAAGTGATCAAGCAGCGCGGCATCTACCTGATCCCCGACTTCCTCTGCAACGCCGGCGGGGTCACCTGCTCCTACTTCGAGCAGGTCCAGAACAACATGAACTACTACTGGGAGAAGGACGAGGTCCTCTCCAAGCTCGACACCAAGATGACCAACGCCTTCCACGCCGTGGCCGACATGGCGGAGAAGCACAACGCCTACATGCGCGACGCGGCCTACATGATCGCGATCGAGCGCGTGGCGAAGGCGGCCCAGCTCCGCGGGCTCGTCTAGGCGCAAGTACCGGAACCCAGGGAGGCCCGGGGGTCCGCCCCCGGGCCCTTCATTTCCGCTGACGCGGAAATGAAGGGCCCGGCAGCGGTTCACCATCATGTGCGTTCGATGCTGGGTGAACCGCGAAAGGGCCGCAGCGTACTTCCACAGACGATGCCCTCATTTCGCTCAGCGAGATGAGTCGGAAGCGACAGCACGGTTCGCGAAGCGAACCTGCGAGAGCGATCGAGCCTGCCGCCTGAAGTCCTGCCGGCTCCTCCGGGGAGCCGGTGGATGCTGCGCCATGGTTGCCGCAGGCGATGGTCCTGATCCACCGAGGCGGATCAGGCACGCACACCCGCAGTTCTCGAATCACGCGAAGCGAACCTGCGAGAGCCTCTCTTCGATAACTGCTGTAGTGCTACCCGGCGATTTCGCGTAGCGAAATCGCGGAATGGTCTCTCGCTGTCTGCCTTCGGCAGAAAGCTGGCGACGCCTTCATTTCCGCGTCAGCGGAAATGAAGGATCTGAAACCAGGAATCAAAGGTTTACATGCAGATCAGGGGGACGCCCGCGGCGAGGGACAGGATCGTAGACACGGCGCCGAACTTCAGGTATTCCACATAGCCCAGGTCGTACGCACCCTTCGCCCTCTCCGCGACGATGATGTTCGCCACCGACCCCACCAGCGTCAGGTTGCCCGCGATCGTCGTGACGAACCCCAGCAGCACCCATCCCGTCGCAGGGTCTCCGAGAGATGCGAGATGGGGGCCGGTGAGCAGTGTCATGGGCACGTTCGACACCAGGTTCGAACCGAGCGTGACGAAGGCCGTGAACAGGGCCAGGCCGCCTGCAGAGACGAAATCCATCGAGGGGGCCGCGGCAGCCCATGCCCTGGCGACGACCCCGGTGCCGTTCAGGCCCGCGACCACCATGAAGAGAGCCGCGAAGAACACGAGCAGGGTCCAGTCCACGCGCTCGAACACGTCGGCGGGGTTCCTGCGCCTCGAGACCATGATGACAAGGACTCCGGCCAGGGCGGTGTAGCCCATGTGCAGGCCGGCGAAGAACCCGGCGGCGATGGCGGCCAGGACCGCGTACTCCACCGGCCTGCCCCGGCCGGAGGCTCGGATCTGGTCAGCGGGTTCGGGAGGCGCGATGCGCGCGGAGACCCTTTTCCCGAAGAACAGAACGAGAAGGACTATGTTGACCGCCAGGGCTGCCAGGACAGCCGGCAGGCTCCTCCACAGGTACTCCGAGAAGCCGTATCCGCTCATGGAACCGATTATCATGTTCTGGGGGTTGCCCACGAGAGTGGCCGCACTGCCGATGTTCGCCCCCGTCGCCAGGGCTATCAGGTAGGGCCCCGGATCGAGCCCGCACCTCCGGGCCGCGGACAGCACGAACGGCGTCATGAACACGCATACCGTGTCGTTGACGAGGAGCGCCGACAGGGCCGCCGCGGATACGGATGTCATGGCGAGGAGGATCCGGGGCGAACCCGCGCAGGCCGTCGCCCGCCTCGCCAGGACATCCAGGACCCCGGCGTCCTCCAGGTAGGCGGACAGGAGCATCATGCTGAACAGCAGCAGGATCGTGGAGCAGTCCACCGCCCGGAAGGACTGCTCAGGAGTCATGACCCCGAGGGCGACCATGAGCAGGGCGCCAAGGAGGGCGCCCGCAGGCCGCCCGATGGGGATGAAGCTCAGCTCCCTGGCCGCGATCAGGACGTACGTGAGCGCGAAAACCGCAATCGCCGCCGCTGTCAGACCGTACCTCCGGTTCGGGCCGTGTCGATGCCGATAGATGCGGGATGGGCCGCTGCGGCGCAAGCCCGTGCGCGTCGGCGCAGATGGCAAGCCGTATGCTTGATTTGCTGATGGCGACAACGAGCATCAGCAGCCAGGATCCGCTGGGGGAAGAATTGGGCATAGAATCCCGATGAGTTCCGCCGTGCCCGCCGTCGATGGAAATGGCTCTGCCGCCGGGGCATCCCCGGTTGCCGACGCCCGCTTCCATTTCATCCTGGCGGAGCTTGGGCTCGAGCGGGATGGTTGCGGCTACGGCCTCCCCCCCTCCCGCGAGCGTCCAATAATCGACAGCATCGAGCTGTACAGCGACTACGACTTCGACGGAGCTCTATCGGTCGTCCTCGCAGTACATGCCGGGCGAACGCCCGAAAGGGCCCGCCGCCTCTTCGGATCGATCCACGAGAAGGCGGTCTCGGTTCTCTACGGCGAATGGGTCTTCATCCCCGAACCCGTGCTCGCCTGCGGTCCGCGCATCGTCCCGCTGGCCTCCGACCTCGCGATCATCGAGTACATCCGGGGATGGAAGGCGCTGATGCGGGATCTCGGCCCCTCCTGCTGCGAGGCCGGGAGCCCGGCCGGCGCGCTTGCACCGGCATTGCCGCCGGGCCTCGTATCCGCCTGCTCCTCCGAGGCGGCCCTTTCCGAGGTCGGAGTCGGGAACCCCTGCGAGGGGCCCTTCACTGTATGCCCCGGCATCTGCCTGAAACACGGCTGGAGGGACTCCGTCGCCCACGACCTGGAGCAGGAGGGAGCCCTGGCGCGATGCGTCGGAGAGAGGCTCCGTCAGGCGTTCGACATACTGGGGGAGTCCAGGGTCTGATCCCCGTGCGGAGTCGAATTGTCGACGAATCGTCAGGATGCTGACGCCCCGTCGAGCCGGAAGCCTCTCCCCGCTCTCCGCCATCCGCCAACATGACCCAGGACCCCGGGCACCCCGGCAGGACGATCTTGACCGGCGCCATGCCGGTTGATATGGACGAATGCACGAGGCAGGAACACTCCACAGCCGGGCATTCGGCAGGGAAGGACCCCATGGGAGACGGAGCGATGGATGCAGCAGTGCTTCTGCGCAGCAGATGGGACGAACTGGAGGGCTTCGAGTCTGATCAGGACAGGGGGATCCCTGCCCCTCCAGCACAGCCCGTACCTCCCGCGGACGCGAAGATCATCGGACTGCCCCCCGCGGATCCCGATCATGCCGGCCCTGCTCTCGGCCGGATGCTCTCGGACAGGAGGAGCCGGCGCAGCTACTCCGCAGGGGATCTCTCGATCGGAGAGCTCTCCTTCCTGCTCTGGGCCGCCCAGGGACTCCTGAAGCCGCTGCCCAACCAGGCCGGCTTCCGCACCTCCCCTTCGGGCGGGGCGAGGCATCCCCTCGACACGTACGTCGTGGTCTCCCGCATCTCCGGCATCGAGCCCGGGCTGTACGTCTATCTCCCGAACGGCCACTCGCTCTGGCTCAAGGCAGCCCATCCAGGGAAGGAGAAGCTGCTCGAAGCCTGCAACGGCCAGGCTTTCGCCGCCTCGGCCCCAGTCCTGGTGATCTGGGCCGCCGTCCCGGCGCGCTGTTCGTGGAGGTATGGCCCTGCCGCGCCGAAACTGGTCCTCCTCGATGCCGGCCATGCCTGCGAGAACCTCTACCTGGCCTGCGAGCATCTCGGGCTGGGGACCTGCGCCATCGGGGCATATCTGCAGGACGAGTCGGACCGCATGCTGGGCCTCGACGGCCGTGATGAAACGACCGTCTACATGGCCCCCGTCGGGAGGCGCAGGGGCTGATGCTCTTCCTCGGAACGGCGGTCAACGCCGCGACGGTCGCTGCCGGAGGCATCCTCGGGTGCCTCGCCGGGTCCAGGCTGCCGGCCAGGCTCTCTCCCGCCGCCTTCCGGGCGATAGGGCTCTTCACGCTCGTCATGGGGGTCTCCATGGCCCTCGAGACCGGCAGCTTCCTCATACTGGCGATCTCCTGCATCGCGGGCTCCATGGCCGGAGAGGCAATCGGGCTTGAAGCCCGGCTCCTGAGCCTGGGGGAGAGGATCAGAAACAGGGCGGGCCTCTCCTCGGCCACCTTCGCCCAGGGCATGACCACGGCGTTCCTGCTCTTCTGCATGGGCTCCATGACCGTCGTCGGCTCTCTGGAGGAGGGGCTGGGAGGCTCTTCGGAACTGCTCCTGGCGAAGGCCGTCATGGACGGATTCGCCGCGCTCATGCTGGCTTCCGCCCTAGGGTTCGGAGTGGTGCTCTCGATAGTGCCGCTGGTGCTGTACCAGGGAGGGCTGACTCTGGCGGCATCGCTCTTCGGCGCTTCCATCCCTGCCGGCCCGGTATCCGAGATGTCGGCTGCGGGCGGTGTGGTCCTGGTGGGTCTGGGCATCGACATACTCGGGATCAGGAAGATCGAGGTGGCGAACATGCTGCCCGCCCTGCCGCTGGCGCTCGCAGCGGGATGGATAGCAGGATGAGCGCGGAGAATCGCCCTTGAACCTCGCGCTCCAGGTCGACTTCGACCCGTCCCGTCCCACGGGCATCGGACGCTACGGCATAGAGCTCTCGCGCAGCCTCGCGGAATCCGGCGAGAAACCGACGGTGTGGATAGAGTCGGGGCGCCTGGCGGCATGGAGGAGGCTCGGGATCGGTACCGGGCCTGTCCGCGTAATGCACCGTCCCGGCAGGATCTCCTCCCGGATAGGCCCCGGCGTTTTCTCCGCCCTGGACGGAGTCGACCTGGTGCATTCCTTCGGGAGCACCGTACCGAGCATCCACGGAGGCAGGACTAAGAGGTCGACGATGATCCACGACCTGGGGCCCTTCCTCCACCCGGAGATGAAGGAGGCCGGCGACACGGCGGCCTGGAGGGCCCGGATATCGGATGCCGCGGGATGCGCCGACTGCCTGCTGGTCAACTCCCGCACCACGATGGACGACCTGCTCGGCATCTTCCCGCTCGCCGAGGGGCGAGTCTTCCTCACTCCTCCCGGCGTCGACCACCTCCCCCCGCCTTCCGATCCGGGCAGGAAGCCCCCCGGAGGCGGCCACGTCCTGATGGTCGGACTGGTCGAACCCAGGAAGAACCTGGGGCGTGTGTTCGAGGCCTGGGCGATGCTCGAACGGGAAGCCGGCCCAGGCGGCCTCCCGAACCTCGTGGTGGCAGGTGCGGACGGATTCCGCGCAGGCGAGATAAGGGACATCCCCGCGCGCCTGGGCATAGCCGGGAGCGTGCGGTTCGAAGGGTACGTGACGGAGCGGAGGCTTGCCGAGCTGTACTCGGGCGCATCCATACTGGTGCACGCCGCCGTCTACGAGGGTTTCGGCTTCACCCTTCCCGAGGCCTTCTCCTACGGCCTGCCCGTGGCGGCATCGGGAAGGGCCTCGATCCGTGAGCTTTTCGCCTCCGCCTGCGACCTTTTCGACCCCTCCGACCCGGTTTCGATAGCAGCTGCCGTGAAGCTCTGCATGGACAGGGGAGTACCGGCGGAACAGCTCGTAGACAGGCGCAGGATCCTCGGTACGTACACGTGGGCGAACTGTGCGGAAGCCACGATGAAGGCCTTCCGGACAGTGACGGGGGCCTGACCGGCATGTCCAGGGTGCTTCTCGCGGGATGCCCGGGAGGTTCGGAGCATTCCGGCGAGGGAGCCTGCGCGGCGCGCACTTCGAGGTTCCTCGCGGCCCTCGAGGGGGCTGGCCACGAGGTCTCGGCGGTATCGGGAGCCGGGCCGGCAGGGGTCTCGAAGCTCAGGAACCTGCTCGCGGGGGGCCGTTTCGACTCCGTCACCGCCATCAGCCCCTATCCGGCCGAGGCGGCGGCTCTTGCCGGCTCCGGCTGCCCCCTCTGGATCGACATCAACGGATCCCACACGTCAGAAGTGGTCTGCGCGTCGGACGACCCCGTGACGAGGCGGATGCATGCCGTGCGGATCTCGAGCCTCGAATCCGCGCTCCTGGCGGCCGGGGATGCCTTCTCGACCCCTACCTCGCGGCAGAGGCTGGCCGTGCTGGGCGAGCTCCTGATCTCCGGCCGCATAGGGGCAGCGGCACTGGCGGCGCCTCCGGTGCACGCGAT
>JAKLEF010000170.1 GCA_022703195.1 Candidatus Fermentibacterota bacterium
CGACAGCCTGCTCTTCCGCTGCTGACGGTATCCGATCTGGATGGCTTCGTAACCGTCGGTGTCCACGGTCTTGACCTGGACGACAGGGCACGGGCGGGCCTCCAGTACCGTGACCGGAAGCACCTTCCCGTCATCCCTGAAGATACGGGTCATGCCCACCTTGCGAGCCATGAGACCGCTCATCGGTTCTCCACTCCCGTCGCTGAAGTCCCCTCTAGGCGGAGGGACAAGCGTTTCTGTTCTGCACGGGCCGCCGGTCAACCGCCTTCGACCGGCCGAGCCCCGGATACTCTTAGTCCGGCTGTGCCGGACCAGTCAGTAGGAAGCCGGGATGCCTCCCGGCTACCTCACCTCGACGTCTACCCCTGCGGGGACGTCGAGCTGTCGCAACACTTCGGTGGTCTGCTCGCCGGGATCCTCGATCTCGATGAGCCTGGAATGGATCTTCATCTCGAACTGCTCGCGCGACTTCTTGTCCACGTGCGGGCTCCTGAGGACCGTGAACAGGGTCCTCCGGGTGGGCAGGGGGATCGGGCCTGCGACGGATGCGCCCGTCTGCTTCACTCCGCGCACGATGCTCTGGGCGGACCTGTCGAGTAGACGGTGGTCGTAGGCCCTCAGTCTGATCCTAAGCTTGGCTCCGTTCACTCCGAACACTCCCGGATTAGAGACCCGGCACCGCGCCACGCGGACGCGGCGCGGCGGTCATTGCCTGATCGCTATGCCCATCCTCTGCATGAGCGCCTGTGCCGCCGCAGGCGGCACCTCGGCGTACTCGAGGAGCTGCATCGAATACCCTGCGCGACCCTGGGTCAGGGAACGCAAGGCGGTAGTATAGCCAAAAAGCTCGGCAAGGGGTACCCTGGCCGATATGGCAGTGGCATCGCACCCGGGTTCCATCGAAGTGACCCTCCCGCGCCTCGATCCGAGGTCGCCTATGATGTCTCCGGCATACTCCTGCGGGGATATGATGTCGAGCTTCATCACGGGCTCGCGCAATACGGGGGCCGCGGCCTGCAGCGCCTGCCTGACGGCCGACGCGGCGGCCGACGAGTACCCGAGTTCGGTCGAATCGGTCTCGTGGAGCTTCATGGATGTGATGCGGACGATGACGCCGTCGACAGGGAAGCCCGCCAGCGGGCCGCCGCCCGTCGAGCCTGCGACGCCCGCCCTGGCGGCCTCCACGAAGAGATCGGGCACGGCGAGGCCAGGCGATGCCTCGATCGAGATCCCGTTCTCGGCGGGATCCATCGACAGGCTCACCTGGCCGTAGTGCCGCTTCCCGGCTATCTCCCTCTCGAAGACTGCATCGGCCTCGGCATGCCGGGATATGCCCTCCCGGTACGAGACCTGGGGCTTGCCGGTCTTCACGGAGAGCTTCCTCTCCCTCCTCAGCCTGTCCACCACGATCTCGAGATGGAGCTCGCCCATCCCCCTTATCAGGGTCTGGCCGGTATCCTCGTCGGTGGACACCCTGAGTGTCGGGTCTTCGCCGGTCATGTCCGAGAGAGCCTGTTCGAGAGCCTTCTCGTCCTTGGTGCTCTCGGGCTCCATGGCCATCTGCATCACGGGTTCGGGGAACCTCATCGACTCGAGGGAGAACGGGTGGTCCATGTCGGTGAGGGTGTCGCCGGTAGCGGCATTGCGGAGCCCGACGGCGGCTATGTCGCCTGCGGCTATCTCGTCGAGGTGCGTGCGCTTGTCGGCGTGCATCCGGACGAGCCTTGCGAGGCGCTCCCTCTTCCCCGTCCTGTTGTTCAGGACCGTGTCCCCGTCGGCGGCGAAACCCGAGTAGACCCGCATGTACGCCAGACGGCCCAGGTGGTCGTCGGTCTGTATCTTGAACACGAGCGCGGTGAACGGCTCCTCGTCGTTCCTCTCCCTGAGGCCGTGCCCGTCGCCCGGGACGATGCCCTCGACGGGCGGCATGTCGGAGGGGGAGGGAAGCCAGTCGACGATGGCGTCCAGAAGGGGCTGGACCCCGGTGTTCCGAAGGGCGGCCCCGCACAGCACGGGCACGAACCTGCCCTCGAGGGTCCCCTTCCGGATCAGCCTGCGGACCTCCCCGGCGTCCAGGGAGCCTGACAGGTAGCGTTCCGTCGCCCCGTCGTCCATCTCGGCCGCGGCGGACCAGACATCCTCCCTTGCCTTCTCGTAGGCCTGGATCATGTCGGCGGGGATGTCCTCCTTCGTGACGACCCCGCCCTGGTCGTCGGTCGAGAAGAGAAGCGCCCTGCCCTCCAGCACGCTGACGATGCCGCGGAACGTGTCGGCCCGCCCGATGGGCAGCATGACGGGGAGCGGGTTCGCGCCCAGCCTTTCCCGCATCATGGAGATCACCCGCCCGAAGTCGGCGCCGGAACGGTCCAGCTTGTTCACGAAGGCGAGCCTCGGGATGGAGTACCTGTCGGCCTGGCGCCAGACCGTCTCGGACTGGGGCTCGACCCCGCCCACGGCGCAGAAGACGGCCACGGCACCGTCGAGCACCCGCAGGGACCGCTCGACCTCTACGGTGAAGTCGACGTGGCCCGGGGTGTCGATGATGTTGATCTGACAGCCGCGCCATTGGCAGGTGGTGGCGGCAGAGGTGATCGTGATGCCGCGTTCGCGCTCCTGGGGCATCCAGTCCATCGTGGCGGTGCCGTAGTCCACGTCGCCCATGCGATGCAGCCGCCCGGTGAAGAAGAGGATCCTCTCCGTCACCGTGGTCTTGCCGGCATCGATGTGGGCCATGATGCCTATGTTCCGGATGGTCTCCGGGTCAGGTCTGCCCATGACCGGTCCCCCGCCGGGCGCCGGATGTCGCCATCCGGTGCCGGCCGAATCCGCAGGTGGTTTCCGGGCGCTCCCGGACGGGGTCCGGGAGCGTTACCAGCGATAGTGCGCGAAGGCCTTGTTGGCCTCGGCCATCTTGTGGGTCTCGTCCTTCTTCTTCACGCTGCCGGCGTTCTCGCCCCTCGCCGCGTCCATGATCTCGGCGGAGAGCTTCTCGGCCATGGAATGCCCCTTTCGGGACCTGGAGTACTGGATGATCCAGCGTATCGCGAGCGCGTCCCTCTCGGAGGGCTTGACCTCCATCGGGACCTGGTAGGTCGAACCGCCGACCCTCCTCGACTTGACCTTCAGGACGGGCCGTACGTTGTTCATCGCCCTGTTGAAGACGCCCAGGCCCTCCTGGCCGGTCTTCTCCTCTATGATGTCCATGGATCCGTAGAAGATCCTCTCGGCAACCGGCTTCCTGCCCTCCGACATCAGGGCGTTGATGAACTTCGATACGAGAGTGTTCCCGTACCGCCTGTCGGCCGCCGGTTCCCTCCTCTTCGGTGCCGCACGCCTGGGCATGTTTCAGACGCCTCCTGCCATGATCTGAATTGTTTCCTAAGAGGGCTTCTTCGCCCCGTACTTGGATCTGCTCTGGCGCCTGCCCTCTACTCCGGAGGTGTCCTCCACGCCCCTGATGATATGGTAGCGCACGCCAGGGAGGTCCTTCACCCTGCCACCCCTGACGAGGACGACCGAGTGCTCGTTGAGGTTGTGCCCCTCGCCGGGGATGTAGCAGGTGACCTCGTATCCGTTGCGCAGTCTCACCCTCGCGACCTTCCTCAGAGCCGAATTGGGCTTCTTGGGGGTGCTGGTGTACACCCTGGTGCAGATGCCCTTCTTCTGAGGACAGCCGGTGAGGGCCGGCGCCTTGGTCTTCGACACGGGTTTCGACCGTCCGTAGCGGACGAGCTGATTGATGGTCGGCAACTCAACTCCTTTCAGCGCCGGAGGGTACGACCTTCCGGCAGTTCACGGAAGCCCGTAGTCTAGACGTCCGTGTCCTCTTCGTCAACATCGTCGTCCTCGGGCGGGCCTGGCGGGAGGGTCCCGTCGGGCAGCGCGAGGTCCACCGGTGCGTACCGCCTCATGCCCGTGCCTGCGGGTATGAGGTGTCCGGCGATGACGTTCTCCTTCAGGCCCCGGAGATTGTCCACCTTGCCCTCCACGGCGGCGTCGGCCAGGACCGTGTTGGTCTCCTGGAAGGACGCGGCCGAGAGGAAGCTGTCGGTGGCCAGCGACGCCCTGGTGATGCCGAGGAGCTGGACGTCGCTGGTGGCCGGACGCCTGCCCTCCCTCGCCGCCAGGTCGTTCTCCCGGTTCAGGATCAGCCTGTCGATCTGGGAGCCCTCGAGGAAGCGGGTGTCGCCCGGGTCCTCTATGCGGGCCTTGGCGATCATCTGCCGGATCACGATGCCTATGTGCTTGTCGTTGATCTTCACGCCCTGGAGCCTGTAGACCTCCTGCACCTGGTTCAGGAGGTACTCCTCCACGGCCTCCGATCCCTTGATCTTCAGGATGTCGTGAGGATCGAGCGGTCCCTCGGTCAGCTTGTCGCCGGCCTCCACGCGGTCTCCCTCGCGGACCCTTATGTGCCTCGTCGCGGGGATCTTGAGGCTCGACTCCTGCCCCTGGTCGCCGCGGATCGTGATGGTCCTGATGCCGGCCTTTATCGGGCTCAGCGCGACCACTCCGCTTATCTCGGCGATCGAGGCCGCGTCGCCGGGCCTGCGCGCCTCGAACAGCTCGTCCACCCGGGGCAGGCCCCCGGTGATGTCCCTGCGCTGCCCGAGCTTCTTCTCGATCCTGGCGATGTGCATGCCGCTCTTTATCCTTGCGGCGTCGTACACCCTGAGGTGCGCGCCCGTGGGGATGGGGTACATCCCCAGGATGTGCTCATGCAGGTACTCGTCCACCGGGTCGGTCAGCTTCTCGCGCTGCTTCCCGCGGCCGGCCGCGGTCTTGAGCATCCTCTGCGAGAACGAAGCCAGCAGGATGAACCTGTTGTCGGCCGCGGTCTCGAGGATCCTCTTCGCGAGGTGGCGGGATGCCGACTGGATGCGGTCCAGGCCGCCTATGGCCAGGACGAACGGGGAATCCTTCGAGAGGTCGGCCAGGACGCCCATGATCTCGGTCTC
>JAKLEF010000171.1 GCA_022703195.1 Candidatus Fermentibacterota bacterium
TGCGACGAGATCGGTGAAGTAGCCGCGAACGTCCGCCTCGTCAGCCTCCGCCGAGCCATCCCCGAAGTGCTCCAGGAGGCGCCGGATGTGCGAGACATAGCTGGCCGCGGTCCCCTGGCTCTTGCCGTCCAGCCTCAGCGCCTGGCGGATATCGTCTGGACCCATGACGCCGGTCATCCCGGCCTCCATCCGGCTATGTGCATGCATTGATCTGCATATCCTAGTCGTGAAATATCGGAATGTGCATGCCCACCGTCAATTTCACGGGGCGGGAGTTGCACCGTGGCCGTCACGACAGTATTCTCACCGAAACAGGCGCACTCGGAGGGTCGATGAAGAGATCCAGCCTCACCGGGAGGGATCCGGTCCGGTTCGTCTTCCCCTTCACCGTGGCCCTCGCCGCGGTGGCGGTGATTCTGGCCGCAGCGGCCGTGCAGGTCGGAGCCGACCTCGAGAAGGCCACGGCCGAAACGGAGCAGCTCCTCTCCGGGCGGGCCACCGCCCTGGCCCGGGCGGCAGTTGCCGGCGGCAGGCACCCTGCCGTCCTCGACACTCTCTCCCTCGATTCCTCGGGCATGATCGTGCTCTCGCTAGAAGCCGGCCAGCAGGCGGGCTCCGGCCTGGAGAGCGCAGTCGTCTACGTGCTGCCGCCCGGTACCGGGAGCTTCCCCGGGGGCACGCGGGTCGATCCGGTGGCGATGGACGCCTTCATGGCCGGAACGTCGCTCTCCAGGCGCGAAGGTGACATCCTGAGCAGCGCAGTGATCGAATGCCCCGGAGCGGGCTCTCCGGTGGCCGTCGCCGTGGCCTCGGCCAGGATCCCCCTGTCGCAGATCGCACTCGACAGATTCCGCAGGGAATCGATACCCGGGCTCTTCATCCTCTCCCTCGCCCTCGTCACCCCCGTGATCTTCCTGCTCTACATCTCCTTCTTCACGAGGCGCAGGGAACTCGACTCCTTCGAACTCTACGCCCCCCATGCGCCCGTCGAGTCGCAATCGGTCCGGCCGGAACCCCAGGAAGCCTTCAGGATCCTCGCCGGGGCGGTGAAATCCTCCCGCGGAACAGCGGGCATGATCCTGATGGACGGGTCCGCCGTGATGAAGGCCCTCAACGAGTCGGCCGCGAACCTGTTCGACGGCAGACCCGAGGACTTCATGGGGCAGAGCATGAGGACCCTTCCGTGCTTCGGCCCGGCGGAGAGGGCCGCCCTCCGCCCGGATCCTGGTGAGTGGAGCACGAGGAGCCTGCCGCTGAAAGTCGACCAGGCCACCGGCCCTCCGAGATACCTCAGGATCTCCGTCACTCCCGCGGGAGCCGAACCGGGCGGCCCTGCCTGGCTGGCGATCCTGACAGACGTGACGGAGGCCGAGAACCTCAAGAAGGAGAAGGAAAGGCTCATGGAGCGCGAGATGGCCGTCAACAGCTACGCCATCCTCGCTGCCATGGTGAGGGGCTTCTCGCGCGACCTGAGCAACCTCCTGTCCAGCATCATCGGGGCCGCGTCCCTCGGCGAGGCGGTTCACGATCCGGGAAATCCGGACAGGCAGAGGTACGAGGCCATACTGAACGCCACCGAGCGGGCCTCCGCCATCTCGGAGGAGCTCTTCCACAGCGCGGGGCTCACTGAGAGCAGGGCGGTGCCGCTCGATCCCGTGCGGGAGCTGGAGGAGACCACCGAGGCCCTCAGGAGCGTGCTGCCGAGATCCATCTCCCTGGAGGTCAACCTCAAGGGCGTGCTGCCGAGCGTGATCGCCGACCGGTCCCTCTTCCGCCAGACCATCTACAACATGGCTCTGCGGTCCTCCGGAGCCCTCCAGGGCTCTGGCAGGATCAAGCTGTGGGTGGAGGATGTCCCCGATCCCTCCTCCGACCCGAGGTTCGCCGGCCAGTGCAGGAACCTCTGCGGCATTCACTGCGTCAGCATCTGCATCTCCGATGGGACCCTGCTCCCGGTGGGCCTCCAGCGGTCGCTCTCGACCTCAGAGTCCGACCCGTACGAGATCGAGAAGCTCTATGGAGCGGGGATGGCAGCGGTTCAGCAGGCCGTGCGGGTGATGAAGGGGGTGCTCGTCTTCTCGCCGGATCAGCGCGGAACGGTCATAAGGATGCTGCTGCCCGCGGCGCAGAGGATGGCGGATGCCCTCGCGCAGGCCGCTTCGAGGAGCGACATCTCCGTGCTCATTGCCGAGAGCGAGATCATCGTGAGGGAGACGGCCGCCAGGATCCTCCAGCACTTCGGGTTCAGGGCCGTGGAAGCCTCTTCCGGCGAGGAGGCTCTGGCAGTGCTCGACCACGAGAGCTTCGACCTGCTGATACTCGACCTGGGCACCTTCGCGGGGCCCTCCCTCGACGTCGCGATGGTCTGCAGCGAGAGGTGGCCCTCCATGGCCGTGCTCTTCACCAGCGGATACGAGATCCCCGCGGACGTGAGCAGCTTCCTGAAGTCGAGGCCCGGGGCCGGCTTCCTCAGGAAGCCCTACCCGCCGGAGTCGATGTCGAGCGAGATCACCCGGCTCGTCGCCTCCATGAGGCCGTCGGGCCAGCCATAGGAGGCGGCTGGATGGATGACACCCTGATCCTGTCGAGGATCATGCTGGCCGCGCTCTCGGGCGCCCTTCTGGGCCTGGAGCGCCAGATCCACGGCAGGCCTGCCGGTCTCAGGACCCACATCCTCGTCTCCACGGGATCCGCGCTGATGGCGCTTTCGGGGATGGCCGCCCTGGCCCCCGGCGGGCTGCCCGCAGGGTCCGATCCCACCAGGATTGCCGCCGGGATCGTCACGGGCATCGGCTTCATAGGGGCCGGGGCCATCCTGCGCACCCGCGACATGATCAGGGGCCTCACGACGGCTGCGTGCATCTGGGTCGCCGCCGGCACGGGGATCGCATCCGCGTTCGGCCTGACGGTACCTGTCCTGGCCGTGACCGTCTTCACGCTGGCAGTGCTCTCGATACTCTCGGTCCTCGAGGAGCACATCCCTAGGAACAGGCAGAGGGTCCTCAGGATCATCTGCAGGGCCGGCCCCATGCCGTCGGCCATAGCGGGCAGGGTGAACGCGATCCTGGGTTCCAGGGGGCTCAAGACCATGGACATGGAGATGGACGTCTCCGATGACGGCTTCGTGCTCATCTTCCACCTCCACTTCGTCAGGAGGTTCGATCCCCTTGCCTTCCTGGAGGAGATCAGGGCCCTCGACGGCGTTTCCAACGTGGCCTGGCTCGAGCAGTCCACGGAGGTGTAGCGGGTGCGCCGCGGCAGGGTGAAGGCCCGCAGGATAGGGCTCGCTCTGGGCGGCGGAGCCGCGAGGGGATGGGCCCACCTGGGAGTGCTGTCGCTCCTCGACGAGATCGGCGTGACTCCCTCGGTCATCTGCGGGACGAGCATCGGGGCGGTCGTGGGGGCCCTGAAGGCTTCCGGCAGGCTCCAGGCGGCGCTGGACGAGATAATGGGGGCCGACCTGATCAGGGTGCTGTCATATGTGTCGCCGGGCATCCGCGAGGGCGCCCTGATAGACTCCCGCAGGATCCACAACCTGCTGAGGGCCTGGTTCGGGCACGCCGACATCGGCGACCTGCAGGCGCCCTTCGCCGCAGTGGCCACGGACATCGCCACGGGTGACTCCGTCGTGCTGCGATCGGGCGATCTCGTCTCGGCACTGATGGCCAGCATAGCGATCCCCGCGATCTTCCCGCCTAGGTTCACCCGCGGAAGATGGCTCTCCGACGGAGGGCTCTCCGACCCCGTCCCCGTGGGCGCGGCCAGGGCCCTGGGCGCAGATGCCGTCATAGCGGTCGGGCTAAACAGCAGGACCGCCGGGATCGGCTCCGGCGACGGGGAGGGGAGCGAAGACGGGAATGGCGGAACCGCGGGGAGGAAGCCCTCCCTGAATGCAGTTCTCCTCTCGACGCTGATGATCGCCGAGAGGAACCTGGCAGCGTCGAGGCTGTCCCTGGACAGACCAGAAGTCCTCATCGAACCGGACATGTCGGGATTCGTGGGATCGGAGTTCCACAGGGCGCGGGAACTCTCGGCCATAGGATACGAATCGGCCAGGGCGGCGTCGGATGCGCTGCTCGCACTCGGGGGCTGAACGGCGGGCCTGCATTGCTTCCGGCCGGCTTTTTTACTACCATACCACCTCGCCCTCACATGTAGGAGGAAACGTGGCCCTCTTCGGAAGTTCGGGCAAGAAACTTCTCTCTGCGTTGAACGATCCCTCCTCCGACTGGAAGCGCCTCCTTTCACTGGCCGACGGCATGTCGTTCTCAAAAGAGAAGCCCGGCACCGATGTAGCCGTGCTCGGCTCCCTGGTCGAGAAGGCCTGCGAGGGCGACACGCTGCCGCTCGACGATTTCGGGACGCTTCTGCGGAAGCTCTCGGCTGCCGGGCTCGACCTCAACACGCCCATAGGCCCCAGGGGCGAGACCGCCCTGCACGTCGCGGTATCCCACGGGAACGAGAAGGTCGTCGAAGCCCTGAGCCTTGCCGGCTCGTCGCCGGTGGCCGCCTGCGGCGGCGGGCTCACACCCCTGCATACGGCGGTCTCGGGCCGCGACGTCAGGATGGTGGAGCTGCTCCTGAGGGCAGGCGCCGATGTTAACGCGGAGGATTCAGAGGGTAACACGCCCCTCCATCTGGCGGTGGCCCGGGGGCAGTGCGACTCGATGGTGGAGAGGCTGATCGAAGCCGGGGCCATCGTCTGGGCCAGGAACCGCAAGGGCGAGACCCCGGCCGGGATCGCCGCCTTCACCGGCAACCGCGAATACTGCGGCCACATCGAGAAGGCGCTCTCGGTCCAGCGGACCAGCAGGCTGCTCCAGTGGAAGTGCCCGGCCTGCGGGAGCACCATGTCCAGGCCGGCGCCGGCGCGTGTGGAATGGCTCGTCTCTCTGTCGGTGTGGGAGCACCTGGCCTTCGTCTGCGG
>JAKLEF010000172.1 GCA_022703195.1 Candidatus Fermentibacterota bacterium
CTGAGGCCGGTCTTCACCACGTCCGACCTGCGGATGGACTTCACCTCGGATTCGGCGATCCTGGCGGTGGTCCTGCGGATTCCGAAGGAGTAATGCTCGCGCCTGATGCCCGCCATTCACCTCACCTCCATCGCGCCGACCCTGACGAACGGGCCGCCGAAACCCACCGGGAGGGGATACTGCTCCATCTTGCCGCATCCGCCGCCCCCGGCGCCCTCGAGGTCGAGCGTGTCCGAGAGGCCGTCGATCAGGCCGAGGGTCTCCATCACGCTGCCCGTGATGACCGACACGCCCACGGGTTCGGCCAGCCTGCCCCCCCTTATCCTCCAGCTCATCGAGGGCGCGAGGGTGAAGGTGGAGAGCCCCGAACCGTGCTTGACCGTCTTCACGAAGAGGCCGTCGTCTATGCCCGACACCAGTCCGTCGAAGGTGTCCCTCCCCGGCAGGATGAACGTCGTGGTCATGCGGGGGATCGGCTCGTACTCGAAGGAGATGCTGCGGGCGTTCCCGGTCGGCTCCTCGCCGAGCGCCGCGGCCGTCACGGCGCTGTGGAGCCTCCCGGCGAGCCTCCCGTCCCGGATGAGCCATGTCCTGCCGGAGGCCGTGCCCTCGTCGTCGAAGGCGTTGTATCCGGGGCCGGGGATGGTGCCGTCGTCGACGATGTTCAGGTCGCCCGAGCCCACGGGGCGGCCGATCGCCCACTCCGCGAGAGCCGCCTCGTCACCCAGCATGAAGTCCGCCTCGCTCTTGTGTCCGAAGCTCTCGTGGGCGAAGATGCCGGCAGCCATCGGGGACAGGATCACGGGCATCCTGCCTCCGTCGACCGGCTTCGATCCCCGGACGAACCCGGACGCCTCGTCGAGCCTGTTCTCCAGGGCTGGGACTAGGTCGGGCAGATCCCCGAAGGTCCGGGCGCCGACATGGCAGGATTCCTGTAGGCGGGAGCTCCCGTGGGAGGTCTCGAAGGCGGCTACGAGGAGGAGGGTCTGGCGGTCGAACTCGAGATCCGCCCCCAGGCTGGAGAGAAAGGTCTTCCTCTTGTGGTTGTCGACGTAGTAGCACCGCCTGTCCGTCAGGCCGCTCCTCCGCTCCATCGGTTCCGCCGAGGCCCTGAGCCTGTCGAGCTTGTCGCGGGACGGCACATCCGCGACATGGTTCGATTCGAAGAGGAGGGTCTTCCCCCTGTTCACCCGGAACATCCGGACCACCGGATCGTCCGTGATCCCGTCCTGCCCCGAGGCCATCGAGGCCAGGGAATCGAGCTCGGACTGGATGGAATCGACGGAGGAGGTGGAGGCGTAGTACCAGCGTACGCCGTCCCAGACCCTGATGAAGGCCGCCCTGTAGTGCCTCGAGACGTACTGTTCGAGCCTGCCCAGGACGAGGCCGGCGGTCGTGGACCAGACCTCCTCGATCCGGACATCGGAGTAGAGCCCCCGTGGGAATCCCAGCATCCCGCACCCCCCTGCGAGGTCCGAATTGGCGCGGCCGGGCGCCGCGATGCCATATACTAAGAAGTAGCGGACCCTCCTGCACGATGCGGCCCGATACGGTTCCACGGAGGTCGATCATCCAGGCCGGCTCCTATGCTCTCGCATCCCTGGCGCTGTTCCTGGGCGCTCTCGTCCAGGGGGCTTCCGGATTCGCCTTCTCGCTGGTCTCTCTGCCCCTCCTCACCCTGGCCATGCCGGCCGGCCGTGCCGTGCCGATGCTCACCCTGTTCGGCCTCGCGATCAACTCGATAGTCCTCTTCTCCGCGAGGTCTCGCAAGCTGCCCGCCGGGTTCCCCGCCCTGCTGACGGCAGGAGCGGCCGGCACCGTCCCGGGCGTGCTGCTCCTCGGATCCGTCCCCGAGGTGCCCCTCGCAATCGGAGTAGGCCTGACGGTTGCCGTGATCGCGGGCGCCTACCTCGCCGGATTCAGGGCCGGGCTCTCCAGGAGCCGCGCCGCGGTCGTGCCGGTTGGCCTCCTGAGCGGGGTCATGAACGGGCTGATGACCTTCAGCGGCCCGCCGGTGATCATCCTTCTCACCGAGCGGGGCGCCGGCAGGGACGAGTTCAGGGCCGGTCTCGCCTTCTACTTCCTGGGGCTCAACCTGCTGACGGTCCCGATGCTGGCATCGGCCGGCCTTCTGGACGTGGCGGTACTGGCCGCGACCGCAGAGCTTCTCCCGGCAGCCGCCGCCGGCGCCATCCTCGGCAGCGCTCTCTCCGGCCGGATTCCGCAGGACGCCTTCCGCAGGGCCGTGCTCGTGCTCCTCGCCATCCTCGGGCTGTCGGCCGCTGCCAGGGCGGCCTTCTGACCGCTCCCCTCCCGGGCGGCTCCGCCGTATGATCAGTGGTCTTGTCGAGGCCCCGACCAGCAGCGATTCGGAGGACAGGGATGACGGAGACCAGGTACTCGATCAGTCCGGAGGGCGAGAAGTTCCAGCTCCCCTCCCGGGATGACTATGCGGCCGAATTCGAGAGGCTCTCGAAGCTCGTGGACGAGAACCGCGCGAAGGGCAGGGAGATCGTATCGGTCGTGGGGCTCGGTTTCGTCGGAGCGGTGATGGCTGCGGTGGTGGCCGACTCCACCCGGCCGGACGGAACCCCGGGCAAGTTCGTCATCGGGATGCAGAGGCCGAGCACCCGCAGCTACTGGAAGACCCCCCTGATGAACAGGGGCGTGTCGCCGGTCACGGCCGAGGATCCCGAGGTCGCCCCCATGATCCGGCGCTGCGTCCTCGACAGGAAGACGCTCGTGGCCACCTATACCGAGGAGGCCCTCAGCCTGGTGGACACCGTCGTGGTCGACGTCCAGTGCGACTATCTCAAGGAGAGGCTCGGCAACTGCCGCGAGGGCGCCGCGGACATGGCGGCCCTCGAGGAATCCCTGGCCGTGATCGCGCAGCACATCCGCCCGGATGCGCTGGTCCTCATAGAGACCACGGTGCCCCCGGGCACGACCGAGCAGGTCGCCTATCCCATCATGAAGAAGATCTTCGAGAAGAGGGGGATCACGACCGATCCGCTGCTCGCGCACAGCTACGAGCGGGTCATGCCGGGCCGCAACTACGTGGCCTCGATCCGCGACTTCTGGCGGGTCTGCAGCGGCATCGGACCCGAGGCGAGGGAGAGGGTCGTCGCCTTCCTATCCAGCGTCCTGAACGTGAAGGACTTCCCCCTCACCGTCCTCGACCGCCCCATCGAGTCCGAGACGGCGAAGATCGTCGAGAACAGCTATCGCGCTACGATCCTGGCATTCCTGGACGAGTGGTCGGTGTTCTCCGAGCGCAACGGCGTCGACCTGAAGAAGGTCATCGACGCGGTCCGGGTCCGCCCCACGCACTCGAACATGATCTTCCCGGGCCCCGGCATCGGCGGCTACTGCCTGCCGAAGGACGGGGGACTGGGCGTCTGGGCCTACAGGCACATCCTCGGGTTCGACGACGACATCTTCCGCATCACCCCCGCCGCCGTGGACATCAACGACACCCGAGCCCTCCGCGTCCCCCAGATGGTCCGCGACGCCCTCCGGAACATGAACAGGCCCATAGCCTCGGCCGACATCCTCGTCCTGGGCGCATCCTACCGCGAGGACGTGGGCGACTCCAGATACAGCGGCTCCGAGCTCATAGTGAGGAAGCTCACCGAGATGGGCGCGGACGTGAAGGTCCACGATCCCTACCTCGAGCACTGGTGGGAGTTCGAATCCCAGGACAGCTACCCCAAGCCGGGCTACTCCTGGTCACGCTTCTTCCACAGGCAGGGCCCGCTCTCGAACCTCAGGATGGAACCGGCGCTGGATGCGGCCATGAAGGGCGCCGATGCCATCATCCTGG
The DNA here is from genome assembly GCA_022703195.1 of Candidatus Fermentibacterota bacterium. Taxonomy (GTDB): domain Bacteria; phylum Fermentibacterota; class Fermentibacteria; order Fermentibacterales; family Fermentibacteraceae; genus Fermentibacter. The sequence goes on from JAKLEF010000172.1 coordinate 3,824, forward strand.
CCGTGCGCCACGGCGAATACCTCGCCCTCGACCCCGACAGGGTCTTCGAGGCTGTCGGCCGTCCGTTCGCGATCATCGACTGCTTCTGCATCCTCGACGACGCGAAGATCAGGAGATACCTGGAGCTGGGCTGCGAGGTGAAGGGGCTCGGCCGCGGCCACGTGAAGCGCATCAAGGAGAGCCTGAAGAGCTGAACGGAGGAGCGTGGGGATGATCCTCTGCATCGCGGCGATCGCTGCCGCGGGAATCCCCGTGACCCTGGCGGAAGGGGTCGGCCGGGCGGCCGCGCTCGACCCGGCGACGATCCTCTTTTCCAGAGGGCCCGACCTGTTCACCGTGGACGTCGGTTCGGGGCTCTCCGCCCCCTGGGTGCCCTCCTGGTCGCCCGCGGACGGCGGATGGGGGGAGGACGGGGGCTTCTACTCGATCCTCGTGAGCCCCGACGGCGACAGGGTGTTCCTCGCCCGGTCCGTGTGCCTGCCCGGGGACTTCGAGGTGCCGGAGGGGTACGGGGGGATGAGGAGCCCCTTCCTCGGGATCATCGCCGGAAGGGACGGCTCGGGGGCCATGCCCGTGCTCGTCGGAGTCGCAGCGGGGGGAGGCCCCTCGTACGCCTTCACCTCCGATTCGCGGCTCCTGGCGGGTTCGCCGATGTTCGACTGCGAACCCTCTCCCGAAGGCTATTCCGAACTCCTCCTCCGGGCATTCGAAAGCAGGACCGGGACCTCCCCGGACGCCGTGGATGCACTCACCGGAGAACCCGTCCGGCTCGACATCGCGGGCATGGGCGACGGCTTCTGGGAATGCCCGTACTCGGACTTCTTCAGGATAGAGAACAACTGGTACGAGGAGCACGAGTTCGGGTCGTTCGCCGAACCCGGCGTGATCGGGACCTGGAGCACGCCCGCGGGAAGCTCCTCTGACTTCCTGGGCTGGGTGCTGCCCGACGCGGTGCTCATCGGTCTGGACGGAGCCCCGTACCTGCTCTCGGTCGACGGATCGATACGGCGCTCCGGCCTGCCGTTCCTCCCCATCCCGGTGGCCTGGCTGCCGGACGGCTCCTATCTCTTCGCCTTCGACGGCCGGCCGGGGATGCT
>JAKLEF010000173.1 GCA_022703195.1 Candidatus Fermentibacterota bacterium
CTCCTGTAGCTCGATACGGCTCCCCTGGGATCGCCCATCTTGTCCAGGCAGTAGCCCAGCGAGTAGAGGGCGACGTCCTCCACGTCGCTGCCGGGGTACATCGTGAGGACGCGCTCGTAGAGGTCGACCGAGCGGGAATAGTCCTCGAGCACGTATCCGGTCTCGGGGGTGGCCCGGGCGATCCTGTCGAGGTAGGCGGCGTTGTCCAGATCGTACTGGAGCTGGGCGAGCCTCACCAGCACGTCGGCGGAGAAGCGGCTCTCGGGGAAGTTGCTGATGTAATCCTCGAACAGGGATGCGCAATGGGCCGCAGAGGCATCGATGCGGGACTGGAGAGCGGTGGTCTCCCTCTGACGCTGGGAGATGAGCGAAGATGCCGAAGCCGAGTCGCCCCGGGCGTAGGCCTCCTGGATCTGCTCCTGGAAGTACGAGCCCAGATATGACAGGGAGTCCCTCTTGAGCTCCCGTTCCATGAAATAGGCGATTGCGATGCCGTACTGCGTCTCCTGCACCCAGTCGTGCTCCTGGGAGATGCCTTCGTCGAACTTAGACGCGAGGTCCAGAAGGGACAGCCTGATCCTCTGGACCTCGCCCTCCAGCGCCTGGAGCTGCTGCCTCTCGGCCTCCGTCCCTGTCTCCTCGGCCACTCGGGTGGTCTCCTCGATCGACAGCGCCAGGGCGTCCGTCGCGGCGCGGCTGTCGGATATCATCCGGTTGAGCTCGGCACTCATCGCACGGGGGTCCATCTCTCCGGCGGGGAGCGACTGGGATGCCTCCATGGCGCTGATGTTCACGAACATGGCGCGCAGGGCGGCCTCCTCCTCCTCTATCCTCGCGACGACTTCGAAGGCTCCGTTGGAGTAGGCCTCCTGCTTGAGCTCGGCAAGACCCGCCCTGATCCTCTCCAGGCGCTCGCGCTCGCTCTGGTACTGGCTGTCGCCCGTCGAACCGACGCCGAGGATCCCTGAGGTGTCGGTCTGCCTGTGAGTGTTCAGGAGCTGCTCGTAGCGGGCGATCGCGATGTCGAGATCCTCCGCGCCCAGCGCGCAGTTGGCCATGGCCAGCTCGAACTCGGACCTCAGATCGCTGGCTGGGACCTCGGTGAGTACCCTCTGGGCCAGATTGTAGGCCTCCTGGTACTCCTGCTGCCTCATGTAGACCCAGACCTTGCCGAGCATGCCCACGTCGTAATACGGGCTGTAGGGCGATACCCTGTCGTACATGTCGTGGGCCTGTTCGAGGTTCCCCTCCTCGACGTAGATCTGGGCCAGAGCGATGACGGCCCTGTCGGCCAGCGCGGCTTCGGAACTCGTCGACCTCGGGCGGTCGAGCACCGCCTCCAGCTCCGTCCGGGCCTCTGATAGCATCCCCTGCTCGACGTAAGCCACGGCGGTGAGGTACTGGGACAGGGCCGCGTACTCGCTCTGCGGGCCGATCTGCGACAGGAGGCCCCGGGATTCCTCGAACATCCCCCTGTTGTGATAGGAGAGCGCAGCTGCGATCACGGCCAGGTCCATGTGAGGGAAGCCCGGCGATCTGGTGCGCAGCGAATCGAAATATGCGATGGCGGTTTCGAATTCCTGCAGTTCGAAGTTTATGAGTTCGAGCCTGAAGAGCGATTCGGAATGGTACTCGCTCCCGGGGAAGTTCTGGATCACGGACTGGAATGCGTCGCGCGCCCAGACGATGGATCCCGCGAGGTAGAGCTCCTCGCCGAGCCGGAATGCGCTCTCGGCAGTGCTCATGATGGCGGCCTGACGCCTGAGGTCGACCAGTTCGGACTCGATGCGGCCGAGCCTGGACTCCTCGCGCCCGATCAGCTCCTCGAGCGATGCCAGCTCGGCGCGGGCGCGCTGCAGGAGGACCTCGAGATCGTCCTCCTCGGCGGGCTGGGCCGCGCCAAGCCCGGTTACCAGCAGGAGGACCGCTGTCAGGAGTTTGTGAGTCATCCGTCCGTCCGGCTTCTCAGTCGCCTTCGAGCTGTTCGCGAAGCCTGCGGAGCTCTTCCTCGGCGGCGCTGCGCCTGTCCTCGAGCTCCTGCAGTCTCTGCCTCGCCCTCTCGATGCGCATCTGCTCGCGCTCGAGCTCGAGCCTCTGGGCGCCCAGGAGGGGTCCGATCCGGGCCTCGAGGGAGAGGCTGAACTTGGAATTCTGCATGACATCCATGCGATCGACGTCCTCCGGCGGGAGAACGCTCATCTCCATCTCGGCCCACGTGGCGTTCAGCGTGAAGGTGCGGCTGAGACTGTAGGAACCGCCGAGATTGAAGTCCCTCCCGTCCTGCTCGAATGCGATCGAGAAGGTGTTGGAGGGGCGGAACACGATCGACCCGAAGAAGCCGCTCGCCACGTCGCTGCCTATGCCTGCGGCGCCGTTGTCGATCACGCCGACGAAGCGCCCGGTGCCGATGCCTATGCTGACGGTGGCGGGGATGCCCGTGAGGTTCTCGATATCCTTCGAGAGGACACCGTATGCAGACATGTTCTGGGAGTGCTCGTACCCGTAGAGCTCGCCGTCGAGACCCTCGAAGCAGTCGATGTTCTTCTCGCCGGAGATGTTCTCGAGCCCTATCGCAAAGGCGGGCACGCTGATGCCTTCGCTGAGGATGCCCACCTTCACCGACCCCGATATTCCGCCGTCAGCCAGCCAGGAGACACCCACCTGGCCGTACCGGAAGAGGCCGACGTCGACATGGCCGGTGATCTTGAACTCGCTGTCCGACGAGCCTGCCGAATCCGTCACGGAGTAGGCCGAACCGGAAACTCCGGCCTCTATTTCGGTATGTCTCAGTATATAGGCGTCCGGCGAGTCGAGTACCCCGGCGCGGCTGTAGGGGAGTGACCCGCCGTATGCCGCGGCGGCGGCGGTAACGAGCGCTAATGCGGTATTTCTCATCGGCAGAGGCCTCCGGGATCTCCCTGGGATGTTAGCCGGTGTCTTCGGCGCGATTAGTATTGTCCGTTGTGAATTGCAGGTCAACGACGCACGGGAGGCCCTCCGTCGTTGACTGGAATGCTGCGGATTCGCTAGCTTTATCAGGGTTTATTCCCTTTCCTGGAGGTCGCATCTGTTCCCGACAGCGGTTCTGGCAGCCGTCGCTCTGCATGCAATGAACCCCGTACCGCTGTGGCAGGTTCCAGCCGGAGCGATACCCAGGGATTCCCCCATCCTGGCGGACGACGGTGGGACAGGACTGTGCACCTTCATCCCCCTGGGGGACAGGGGGCTCGGGGGATGGGACGCCTCCGGGTCGCCGATCCCCGGTTTCCCCATCTCGACCTCGGCCGGGGTCAGCTTCAGGCCCTGCTCCTTCGATTCCCGCATCCACGGCGGCATGGCCCTGTGCCACGTCGACGACGGGGGCCGCCTGCACCTGACCGACCTCGGGGGCGACGAGTTCCCGGGCTGGCCCGTCGATCTCGGCTCCCGCCCCGTGACGGGGGTATCGGCGCTCGATCTCGATTCCGACGGCGCGAGGGAACTTGCTCTCGGCACGACCGACGGAAGGATACACCTGCTGGACGAGTACGGCAGGGCCCTGCAGGGCTGGCCGCTTGAACCGGGAGGCAGGCTCGAGTGGACCCCATCGCAGGTGACGATCGGGAGCGGCCTGGGTGCCGGCGTCGTCTGTGCGCTGTCGAACGCCTCGATAGCAGTATACGACATCAGCGGCATGCTGCTCCCCGGGTGGCCGGCAGGAACGGGATTCTCGGTATCCGCTGCTCCGGTGTCGGCCGACCTCGATGCCGACGGACTCTCGGACATCATCTTCGCAACGGGCGACAGGAAGGTCCACGCCCTCGACCTCCACGGGGCCCGGCTTCCGGGATGGCCGTACACCCTCGACTCACGGCCTGTGAAGGGCACTCTCGCCATCGGCGTGATCGACTGCGCGGCCGGGAGGCTCCAGGTGTCCCTCGCCACCGAGGCATCGCTCCTGTACCTCATCGACAGCGACGGTTCCCTGGCCGGGACCTGGCGCTGGCCCGTAGCCGTGGGAGGCAAGCCCACCTGCCCGCTCCTCCTCTCGACCTGGGACCGCAACACTGTCCTGGCGTGCACCGACGACGGTTCGGTGCTGACATGGGATTCGGACGGGGAGATCCTGGAAGAGCGCAGCTTCGTCCATCCCGAAGGCGTCCTTTATTCACCCGCCGCCGGTGACGTGGACGGGAACGGCATCACCGACATCGTCGTACCGGGGGTGAACGGGCTTCTGGCTGCGTATCCCGTAGGATCCGCCTCGCCGGGACCCTGGCCCATGTCCTATGCCGATGCGTCCAATTCGGGCAGCTACGGCCTCGGAACCCTGCCGATGCTCACGATCTCGGGGCTTTCGGGCGAGTACACGGGTGACGTGAACGTCCAGTTCTGCTCGAGCGGAGGGCTCCTCACCGGCCTGGACGTGTCCTGGTCGACCGACGCCGGCCTGTCGTGGACCCAGACGCGCAGCTTCAGCGAGACGGGAAGCGGGATCGTGTGGAGGAGCAGGGACGATCTCGGGAGCGTCGAGGCCAGGGACGTCAGACTCAGGATCACGCCGAGATGTGCTTCCGGGCCCGGCATAGCCGGGGTTTCCTCGATATTCCGCATAGACAACAACTCCCCTCCCGGGCTCTATCTCACCGCTCCGGAGCTCGTTTCCGACGGGACATACCGGATCGATTACGCCGTCGAGGACGCGGAGAGCGACGTCCTGAGCCTCCAGGGGCAGTACTCGGTCGACGGCGGCCTGACATGGACTCCGGCCGTTCTCCGGGGCAGTACCCTCGAGATCGACCCCTGGCTGTACGGCGAACCGCTGGAATGGGACGCAGGGCCGGATCTGGCGCGGGTGGCCGGCGAGGGCGGCGTCGAGGGCGCCCTCGGGGAGCCGGTCGACCAGCGAGGCGGTCTGCTGCGCGGTG
>JAKLEF010000174.1 GCA_022703195.1 Candidatus Fermentibacterota bacterium
CGCACCGTCCCGGCTGACCGGCCCCCCGCCCCCATGGGTGCCCGAGGACGCCTGGAGGTCGTACAGGGAGGGGACGTCGACTCCGGCCGAGGCCTGTGCAGTGCGGGCTTCCGCCGCATTCGCCTCCGGCGATGCCGCGGCGGCCGTCGTGGAGGCCCGCTCTCCGGGTCCGGAGGACCCCGGACGACCCTGGTCGCTCTCGGTCCGGGCCATGGTCCTGGCATCGACGGGGCTGGTGGATGAGGGGACGGCGCTGGCGGACTCCGCAGCCGTGATCTCCTCCAATCCGTTCACGCTCCTCGCAGCGGGAAGGGTCCGCATGACCGCCGGGAGATCAGACGAGGCGGTGAGGCTGTTCGAGAGGGCGGCCGCGATGGCGCCGCAGTCGGGGGATGCAGCGCTGGAGCTGGCTTCCGCCCTCTGGGAGTCGGGGCTCGTCGAGGCGTCAGTGGCCGAGTATTCGAGGGCGGCATCCATCGGAGTCGCCCTTCCGCCGTCCGGCGCATCCAGGCTCGGATGGGGGTCCGTCCTGACCGCGGGGGGCGGTTCTTGACAGGACGGCCCCGCCCGGGCAGTTTCCCTGTTCACGAACCGGCCCTCGCAGGCCGGTCTCCGGTCCGGAAGTGGGGTCTCAGATGTCGATAATGAGCAGGATCAACGAGTTTCTGGCGAAGGCGTCCAGACTCATACTCGGGGGGGGCCGCGAAGCCCTCGAGAGCCAGCGCAGGAAGGGCAAGCTCACCGTCAGGGAGAGGCTCGACGTCCTGCTCGATCCCGGGACGTTCCTCGAGACCGACCTCTTCGTAGAGCATTCGGCGTCGGACTTCGGGATGCATTCCAAGATGCTGGCCGGTGACGGAGTGGTGACGGGCATCGGCAGGGTCGACCACAGGCCCGTGGCGGTGTTCGCCCAGGACTTCTCCGTGGCGGGAGGCTCGCTCGGCAGGGCTCACGCCTCCAAGATCACCAAGGTCATGGACGCATCCAGGGACATGCTGATCCCCCTGATCGGCATCAACGACTCGGGCGGGGCAAGGATCCAGGAGGGGGTGGACTCCCTCTGCGGATACGGGGAGATCTTCTACAGGAACACGCTGCTCAGCGGCGTGGTGCCGCAGATATCGGTCATCCTCGGCCCGTGCGCCGGCGGGGCGGTCTACTCCCCCGCGCTCACGGACTTCGTCTTCGTCGTAGACCGCATCTCGAACATGTTCATCACCGGCCCGCAGGTGATCAAGACCGTCCTGGGCGAGGAGATCTCCCCCGAGGAACTCGGCGGGGCCCGCACGCATTCCGCCATCACAGGCAACGCCCACTTCTTCGCGGACAACGAGGAGGACTCCTTCGAGCAGGTGAGGAACCTCCTGTCCTACCTCCCCTCGAGCTCGCGGGAGGATCCTCCCGTGACCGCTCCGAAGCCCCCGAAGGCGGCCCTCACCAGGGACGTCATCCCCGAGGACCGGCGCAGGGCCTACTGCGTAAGGGACGTGATAAGGGGGATAGTCGATTCCTCTGAATTCCTCGAGGTCCACGAGCACTTCGCGCGGAACATCTTCACCGGCTTCGCGAGGCTCGAGGGCAGGACCGTCGGGATCGTGGCCAACCAGCCCCGGGTCCTCGCCGGCGTACTCGACGTTGACGCATCCGACAAGGCTGCACGCTTCATCAGGTTCTGCGACGCATTCCGCATCCCGCTCATCACGCTGGTCGACACGCCGGGATACCTGCCGGGCGTCAACCAGGAGCACATGGGCGTGATCAGGCACGGTGCGAAGATCCTCTACGCCTACAGCGAGGCCACCGTTCCCAAGCTGACGGTGATAATGCGCAAGGCTTACGGCGGTGCCTACATAGCGATGTGCAGCAGGCACCTGGGCGCGAACTTCGTGGTGGCATGGCCCACAGCCGAGATAGCGGTCATGGGCCCTGAAGGCGCAGCCAACATCATCTTCCGCAGGGAGATCGAGGAGAGCAGCGACCCGGAGGCCACCAGGCGCGAGAAGGTGGCCGAGTACGAGGAGAAGTTCGCCAATCCCTACGTGGCCGCGAGCAAGGGCTACGTCGACACCATCCTGATCCCGGAGCAGACCAGGGAGGCCCTGGTCCGCATCCTCGAAACAGCGAGGGTGCCGGATTCCGGCAGGATGCCGAGGCGGCACGGCAACATCCCGCTGTAGCGGTCCGCCCGAGGGGAGCAGATATGGATCCTGAGAGCCTCTGCATAGATTCGGCCATGTACGAGACCGAGATCCCCAGGAACAGCCTGCGGCCCTATCAGGGCCTGCCGGATGCCCGCGACCTCAAGGCATTCATCCCGGGCACGGTCGTGGATGTGCGCGTGAGGGAGGGGGACAGGGTCTCCGCAGGACAGGTGCTCCTCCTGCTCGACGCCATGAAGATGCACAACGAGGTCTGTTCCGCCATCGAGGGGCGCGTGGCGCAGGTTCTGGTCATCAAGGGCGACAGAGTGGAGAAGAACCAGATACTCGTCCGCCTGGACGCAGCGGTCTAGCCCCGCCCACCGGCCCTGCCGGGTGGCAGCTGCCGGCGATCCCCTGCCCGATTCCATCGACTCCCTGTCGCCCTGCGACAGGGCCGGGGCCGAGACCCGCGGCCGATATGAGGAAGGGGGCGGGCCGGGCCCGCCCCCTTCGTACCGATCGATCCCGGGGGTTATTCGCCGCGGAGCTGCTGAGCGTGCTCCATGGCCTCTATGGCATCACTCCTGCGGTTCAGACGGCTGTAGGTGCTGGCGAGGTACTCCCACCAGTCGGCGTTGTCGGGATTGATCTCGAGAGCTGCCTCGAGGGCGGAGGCGGCCTCTTCGTCCCTCTCGAGCTGGTTCAGCGCCGCGAACTTCATGTAGAGAGTGTTGGCCCTCTCCTCGTCGGTGAGGTCGGGGAGGCCGGCCGCCTCGTCGAGCACGGTCATGGCGGAGTCGTACTCCTCCTGCATGATGTAGGCCTGGGCGAGGTTCCCGAGCAGGACGTAGCTGGGGCCGTTGACTTCGCGCGCCGCCTCGAGCTCGGTGACGGCCTCGTCATACCTCTCCATCTCGAGAAGGGCTGCACCGCGGGTGAGCATGATCTCGCCGCGGATCGCCTGGGCGTCCTCGGGGGCGAGCCAGCCCTCGGCCAGCCCGGCGTCGACACCGGCGAGGGCGTCGTCGAACACGGACATGGCCTCGTCATACGATCCGCGGAGCAGGTAGACCTGCGCGAGCAGGTTGAGGACGTCGGCGTTGGTCGGATCGATCCCGACAGCTTCCTGGAGCACTTCGACGGCCCCGTCGAGGTGGGCCGCCGAGGCCTCCTCGGTGTCGGACATGCCTGCGAGCGCCTTGTGGATCATGCCGGCGTTGTAGAGCGACAGGAGGAACGTGCTCTCGGCATTGGCGAGAACCTCCTCTATCGCAGGCTTCTGGTCGGCGGGGGCGGACTCGAGCATCCCGCCCAGGCTCGCGACGTACTCCCTGCTGATGTCGGCCGAAGCCTTGAAGTGGTCGAGGGCCGTCTCGTAGTCGCCCTCCTGCACGGCCAGGTCACCGAGCATCTGGTCGAACTCGGGCCTGCCGGGGACCACTTCCCTGCCGGCCTCGAGGTAGCTCCTCGCGGAGGCGACGTCACCGCTGTCGAGAGAGACGGCGGCCGCGTTGTAGAACACGAACCAGTACTCCTCGAGCTGGGGAGCCATCGCGGGATCGAGCTGGGAGACGTGCTGGAAGGATTCGGAAGCGCCTGTCCAGTCGCGGATGTTGCCCTGGGCCTTGCCGCGCCACATCCACAGTTCGGCGTTCTGCGACTCGCCGGCGGCTATCACGCTGTCAGCGAGATGGATGGCATCGAGATACTCACCGTTCTGCATGTGGACCTTCACGCCGGTGACGGCGGGGGTCGAGCATGCCGCGAACGCCAGGACTGCGAGGGCGGCGGCGGCGGACAATGACCTGATACTCAGCGACACAGAGGCCTCCATTCGTGTTAACCGGTAGCTGCCATGGGGAAAAGTATCGTCAAATTTTACCATATCCCTGGTCCAAGTCAACATGTGCCGGCACTTGACGCAGCAGCGGGCATTTCATAGTGAAAGCGCCCACGGGGAGGGAAATGGGGACTGGCACCTGTCTTCTGAAGATGATCCTGAGCCTGCTGCTGGCTTCCGCTGGTGCGGATCTGCCGTCCGCAGGCGGGATCTCCACGCCCTCCAGGGCTGCGACCGTCATCCTCGACAGGCAGGTCGTGCTGTTCACCCAGGACGGCCATGAGGCCAACCTCGCGCTCGTCTCCACGGGGCGTCCGGGCCATCCCACGCCCCGCGGGGAGTTCGAGGTTCTGTACAGGCACAGGGCGCCGATGTCCAGCCGGTATCACGTCAGGATGCCGTACTGGATATGCATAGTCTCATCGGGAGAGATAGGGTTCCACCAGGCACCGGGGCCGAGCGCGCTGAGGCGCCTCGGCGAGCCGCTGTCCCATGGCTGCATCAGGCTGGGGGCTCCCACTGCGGTATGGGCCTACGAGTGGCTGACGAACGGCTCCAGGGTGGAGATCAGATAGGGTCTAGACCAGGTCGGGCCTCTCCCGCTCGAGGCGCGACACCACTTCCTTCAGCGACTGTGCGCTCGAATCCGCCATCACGAGGAGCACCCCGTCGGACTCCACGACGGAGATCCCGCTCAGGCCCATCACGACCACGAGCCTCCCGGGAGCCCAGACGGTGCAGTCGCCCCCGCCGACCGAGAGCAGATCCCCCCTCGAGGCGCCCACCCTCCTGGCGGCAGGCCAGTCACCCACGTCGTCCCAGCGGAAGGAGGCCGGTATCATGGCCACCCTCTCCGCCTTCTCCATCACTCCGACGTCGATCGAGACGGAGGGCAGGGCCCCGTAG
>JAKLEF010000175.1 GCA_022703195.1 Candidatus Fermentibacterota bacterium
CGCTGGCCTTCAACGACGACGACTGGGCATCCTACGGCGACTGCGGCCTCTCCTCCATCTACTCAGCCGTCGACGTCTACAACGACGAGAACCAGACCACCGCCGCCTGGTACCGCGACCGCCTTGCCCACGGCTACGAGTTCGTGCACCTGATGTCGCACTCCTCGCCCTGGGGGCACACCTTCAAGACCACTTCGGGCTACTCGGGAACCGTCATGGCCCCGGAGATAGCCCAGATCAACCCGCAGACAGTGTTCGTGCAGCTCTTCGCATGCTCCAACTGCCGCTGGACCGAGCCCGACTGCCTCGGCAACTGGTACCTGTTCGGGGAGGACTACTGCCAGCTCGCCATCGGGTCGACGAAGACCGGTTCCATGCTCGATTTCGAGGTCTTCTACGGACCCATCGGCGACGGGGTCATCCCCGGCGCGGCGTTCGAGACCTGGATGAACCAGGTAGGCATCTACGACGAGGCCTGGCACTACGGATGCGTGCTCCTCGGCGATCCCACGATCAGGCCGATGGGCGGGGCGGCCGCCGCCTCCCTGCCCCCGTCGGGCGGGACCGGCCGCGGAGGGGACAGGGCCTGGGCGCAGGTCTCGACCAGCACCCATTCCGACTGCTATCCCGCTGTCGCCGGGGATGCGGGCGACCTCTGGGTTGCCTGGATGACCGGGGGCACCGCACGCCTCGACATAGCCGCCAGGCACTTCGACGGCTCCTCGTGGGGGGCTGTGACCGTGGTCGACTCCGACGAATACTGGGACGTGCAGCCCGCCCTGGCGCTCGATGCCTCGGGCCAGCCCTGGCTTGCCTGGGCCAGCTTCGAGGAGGCGAGCTACGGTTACGACATCATGATCGCCCACGGGGCCGGCTTCGGCACCATCTCCACCCTTGTCGACGGATCGGGGTACGACGTGGACCCCTCCCTCTCCCTGGCGGGAGGGAAGCTCTGGCTGACCTGGCAGACATGGCGCAGGGGCGAGGGAGACATCATGGTCAGGACGGTCGACGGGACCTTCCCCGAGACCATCCTGTCGGGCTCCGAGGGCTCCGAGGACTTCTCGCCCGTCAGCGCATCCGACGGTTCGGGATACGTCCATGCCGCCTGGGTCAGGAGCGACCAGACCGGCGACAGGATCATGTGGTCGCGCGGGAACTCCTCGGGCTTCTCCGCCCCCGTGGCGGTCACTTCCGCGGGATGCTTCTCGCGTTCGCCGTCCCTGTCGTTCGCGGGAGGGATGATGCGCCTGGTCTGGCAGGAGGGCGACGCTGCCGGCGCGGGCACTTCGATAAGGCTCATGACCTGGGACGGAGGCTCCTGGAGCGCCCCCGTGACGATCTACTCCACAGGCCTGGAGACGGTGTGCCTGCCGGTGGCCGGCACATCCCCCACGGGCGGCCTCTTCACGGCATGGCAGCAGGGGCGCGGATCGGCCGCGAGGCTCTGGTCATCGACATATACGGGATCGGACTGGTCGACCCCCGCACTCCTGCTCGACACCGAGGGGCCCGCATGGACCCCGGCGCTCTGCGGAGGGGCCATAGCCTGGGCCGGCGACGAATCCGGCTCGGACTGGAACATATGGGTGTCCCTCGAGGGCGGGGTCGGTATCGAATCACCCCAGGAGCCCGCCATGGAGGGTGTGTCACTCATTCGGAACCCGGTGCGCGGGACGGCCCTCCTGTCGGTGCCCGCCGGCTGGGCCGACGCCGGCGTGACGGTGATGGACCTTGCAGGGCGGATAGTCGCCACCGCCTCGGCAGCCGTCGAAGGGGGAGTCGCGGAGTTCTCCTGCGCGAGCCTGCCGTCGGGGACATATCTCCTCCGCGTGACCTGCGGAGGGGAGACCTCCGGCCTCAGGATGACCGTGATCCGCTGACGGACTGCCGGAAGGGTCTGTGATGGGAGGGGGGAGGGCCGGCCCTCCCCCCTCCGCTTACGGGCCTGCGCCCGGATCCCTCTACTCGACGACGGTCGACGTGGAGCCTTCCACGGGAGCCCAGGGCTCGAAGCGCACGCCATCGATGTGCCCGGCCAGGAACTCCTCCATGCGGCCCGCGAAGTCGAGATTGTTGGCCTCCAGCGCAAAGCCGTGTCCCTCGTCGGCGTAGAGAACGTACTCCACGGGAGTGCCGACGGCTCTGAGCGCTGCGACGAGCTGGTCGCTCTCGGCCTGGACCACGCGGGGATCGTTGGCGCCCTGGATCACCAGGAGCGGAGTCCTGATCTCACCGGCATGGTTGAGGGGCGACCTGTCAGCGAGCATCGCGGAATCGGCCGAGAGGCTCCCGATCCGGACGTCGAAGAGGGCGTCCATCGGCCTCCAGTAGGCCGGGACGCTCTGCCTGAAGGTGATCAGGTCGGAGGGGCCGAAGAGGTCCACCGCGGCGGCGTAGAGGTCCGGCGTGAACGCGACTCCGGCCAGGGTGGCGTATCCGCCGAAGGAGGCCCCGACTATCGAGAGCCTTCCGGGGTCTGCATATCCCTGATCGACCGCCCACTGCACGGCATCGGTCAGATCGTCCTGCATCGCGCCGCCCCACTCCCGGTTTGCCGCGTTGAGGAACTCCCTGCCGAAGCCCGTCGAGCCCCTGAAGTTCACCTGCAGGACCGCGAAGCCACGGTTGGCCAGGAGCTGCGATATGGGATCGTAGCCGTAGCCGTCGCGGGCCCAGGGCCCGCCGTGGACGAACAGCACCAGGGGCAGCCCGGTGGAATCGATCCCGACGGGCAGTGTGAGGTAGGACGGGAGCATCAGGCCGTCCCTGGCGGGGATCAGCAGAGGCCGCACATCTGCGAGCTCGTAGTCCTCGAGGGCCGGTATCGCGCTGAAGAGGAGTCGGGCCGTGCCGGCCCGCCTGTCGTAGAGGTAGTAGCTGACGGGATTGGACGGGCTGTAGTACCCGACGATCCAGACATCCTCCGCGCGGTCGCTCGAGGCGATGAAGAAGTCGCCCTCCGCCACCGTGGAGAGGAAGTCGAAGTCGGCCTGCAGGGCGGGGTCGAGGATCTCGACCCTTAGCCTGAGGTAGGTGAAGGTGATCGCCCGGGGCGTGACGGTCTCCTCGTCGAAGAAGACCCCGCCGGCATCGCACATGGGATCGGACGCGAGCACCGTCTCCTCCCCCGAGGCGATGTCGTGGACGACGAGCCTGGATGTGTTGGAGCCGAGTGTGCTGTTCAGATAGATGCCCGAGCCGTCCCTGGTCATGCGGACGGGGTACACCATCTCCTCCGGGCCCCAGGAGAGGAACGGCGTCCAGTTCCCCTCCGGGTCCTTCGACATGAGCATCTGCCCGCCCTCGCCGTCCATGGCGTAGGCGACCCTCACGGTCAGGTCCTCGTCGGGTATCCATCCCAGGACGAACCCGGGGTTGCTCTCGACCGGGGTCAGTTCGCCGGTGGTCAGATCGGCCTCGTAGACGTCGAAGAGCATCGGGTCGTCCGCGTTCATCTCGATGAGCACCGTGTCGGGCCGGTCCCTGTCGGTGGCGCTCACATAGGCCTTCACGCCCTCGTAGGGGGTGAGGTCGGTCACTTCGCCGGTGGAGACGTCGAGCCTGTAGACGTGCGTGTTCTCCTCGCCGGCCTGGTCCTGCATGTAGAGGATGTGGCGGCCGTTCTCGGCCCAGAAGTAGTCGGTCACCCCCCTGCCCTCGTCGAAGGTGATCTGCCTGGGATCGGTGCCGTCGGCGTCCATGAGCCAGAGGTTCAGCACGTCACCCGCGGGTGCCACGTAGGCGATCAGGGAGCCGTCGGGCGACAGCGCCGGTGCGATGCGCTCCGGGTTGCCGAAGAGGACCTGCCTCGGGATCATGCCGGGCAGCCCGGCGTATGCGGCCTGGGCGACACAGAGGGTCGCCGCGGCGAGGGCCCAGCGGATCTTCATCTCGTTCTTCCTCCAGGGTCGATGGATGATGTCTCTTGGATCGGAGTATATCCCGGGGGACGGATTCGTAAAGCGCCCCGCCCCGGCGGCGCACATCTGGTGCCGTATCCGGGCGGGCCTGGTATGTTCCGGGAGGAGGTGGATCATGACAGAATCCATGTTCGACTCGGAAGGCAGGATAAGGATCCCCGAGCAGGAGAGGGCCGCGGCCGCGCCCTCGGAGAGCGTGATCGTGAACGCGGCGTACTGCCCGGCGGGGCACAACCTGGTCTCCGTCGACCACGAGGTCTGCGGGTACCCGGGCATCCTGCTGAGGTTCGTCTCGCAGGCCGGCGAGGGGCTCGTTGTCCTCTCGGCGAGGCTGGGCGACCCCGGCAAGGCCATCGTGAAGGGCAGGATCGAACCCGACGAGCTCGCATCGCTCTCCTGCCCCGAATGCGGAACGGCGCTGGACATCCTCGGGCACTGCACATGCCAGCCCGAGGCCGTCCAGGTGCTGGCCTACCTCTACCCGAAGCGCGATCCATACCAGGCAATCGCGTTCTGCAACTCCCTGACATGCGACAACTCCGCGGTGATCCGGTCGGGCGAGGCCATCAAGGCGCACACCGGCACTCCATGGCAGGGGTAGGGGCATGCAGGCGGCGCTGCTCCCGCTCGTCCTCGCCTGCGCCCTCCCGGGCGCGCAGGACGGCCTGGTCTGCTCGACCTTCTCGATAGCCGCGGTCGACACGGCCTCGGGCGAATGCGGGGTGGCCGTGGCCTCGCGCGTTCTGGCGGTCGGAACGATCGTACCCTGGGTGGAGTGCGGGAGCGGCGCGGTGGCCACGCAGGCGCTCGCAAACGTCTCGCTCGGGCCCTCGGGGCTCGAACTCCTCGAAGGCGGGCTGTCCGCGGGCGAGGCCCTCGACATCCTGCTCGAATCCGACTCCTCATCCCAGGACCGCCAGCTCGGGATCGTCGATTCCGACGGAGGCTCGGCGACCTTCACC
>JAKLEF010000176.1 GCA_022703195.1 Candidatus Fermentibacterota bacterium
ACGTGCGGGCCCCCGCCGCCCATCACGGCCGATCCCTCCGAGTCGTCGATCCTGACCTCGCTGAAGCCGGGTCCCTCCACCGAGACCGATCCGTTCGACGTGTCCATCGTGAACTCCGCGAAGGCGCCCGGGGCGAGGCCGGCGACGATGTCGCCGTTGGACGTGTCGAGCACCGCGCCGTCGGCGAAGGATGCCGGGGAGGCCTGGATGTCGCCGTTCGACGTGTCGATGCCCAGGATCACCAGGTCCCTGCCGCCTGCAGTCACGTCGCCGTTCGAGGTGTCGATCCTCACCCTTCCGGCGAAGCCCGACACTGTCACGTCGCCGTTGGATGTCTCGAGCACGGGGCTGCCCGTGCCGCCAGCGACCTCGATCCTGCCGTTGCTCGTTGCGATCGAGCCCAGGGAAACGAACGGGGGCACCTCGATCTCGAAGGACACGCCTGCGTCGTTGAGCAGGTCGGGTCTCGACGCCGTGAGCGAGGTGGCCAGGCCGGGCACGAAGGCTGTCTCTATCCGGGCTGCGTCGGCGGCGCCCAGGCTGGAGCTGATCGTGGCGGTCGCCCTAATGCTGTCGCCTTCGGCAACCCTGATCACCACGTCGCCGTTGAAGGAGGAGACCGAGAGCACCTGCCCCTCCATCGCCGGCCACGCGAGATGCCGCGTCTCGATGATCCCGGCGCGGCCGCATCCCGAGAGGAGCCCTGCAACCGAGGCGAGGACACCCATTGCCAATCTTCCGTCCATCCGCATCACCTCCGAGGTTCCACCGCCCATAACGACGCACGGCGGCGGCGGGGCGTTACACTAGAGCCCGAACCTCGCGACGGCCTCGATGCCCGCCTCGGTCTCCTCCCCCTCCATGCCGCGGGCGTGCCCGAGGTTCCTGATCCACCTCCTGGCTGCAGTGGCATGAGCCTCCAGGCCGTATCCGAGGTAGACGGACGCATCCAGCGCCACACCCGTGGAGTGCTCCACCACGCCCGAGGGGAAGGCGTCGTCGGAGAACAGCGAGTCGGGATAGCCTTCGTAGACCGTTCCCTCGCCATGGCGGGCGTGCTCGATCCTCAGACCCGCGGTGACGGGCCAGATCTCCGCCGTGGAGACGCCGAGGGTGACCCTGTCGCAGTCTGGGCCCAGGGCCGAACCGATGATGTCGCCGTCGTGGAGGTAGAAGTTCCTTGGGTGCTTCTGGCTGTAGACGAAGCGGTCGATTCTGGTGTACTCGGCCGTTATGGCCGTGGCGCCGGTCAGTGCGCCGGCCCCGGCGGTCCAGCCAAGCCTGCTCGGCCTGCCCCACTCGGTCTGGTACTGGAGGTCGTCGACCAGGATCTCGCCGTAGAGCTCGAGGCCGCGGAAGGGCCTTACGGATGCATCGGCCGCGAGCATCGCGTTGTCGTCGTCACGCTCGTTCCACTGCACAGGGTACCATGGGATCGCCGGGTTCATGTAGGCCAGCTCGAGCCCCTCGCTCGCGAAGAGTATCGCCTCCGACAGGCCGAACCCCAGCCACGGGTACGGCGAGACGTCGAGCCTGTGGGCGGAGAGGTAGGTGCCCGAGTCGCTGTCGAGGGTGGACGTGAAACTCGTGAACGCCAGCCAGGGCGCCGGGTCCCACGCCAGCCTGAGCATGTCCATGGGCGGCGAATTTTCCGAGACGAGCAGGTTCGTGTAGCGGCAGGGCCCCCAGACCTGCGGGATCCTGCCTATTGAGGCCTCGAACTGGCCTCCGTGCCAGGCCGCGAAGCCCCAGTCGACGTAGAGGTGCCTGCCCTGCTCGGCCCCTTCGTGGAAGGGAGTGAACCCGCCTGGCTGCCTCTCGTCGGAGGATGCCCAGACCGAGAGCCTCTCGCGGAGGTGGAGCCCGCCGGCGGGTTCGAGGAACGCATCGAGGCTCAGTCCTGCACGGGTCTCGAGCGACGCCGAATCCTCCGCCTCCGCTGCTGCGAGAAGGACAGCCCCGGCCCTCCCCAGGCCGTCCACCTCGCTGCCTTCGGGCTCCAGGATCGACCGGAGCCTTTCCACCAGGCCTTCCGGCAGCCCGTCCGCCGCTCCGGAAGGGAGATCGCCGGGGAACACCGCCGGCCGGACGACGGGGTCGGATGCGCGGCTTGCCAGGACCCACGCGGCGAGAGGGTGCCCGGAGGGGACCCACCCTTCGCCGAGGAACCCGGAAAGGACCACTAGAAGAGCAATGCCGGCCATGTTCTATTCCCTCGCCTCCCTGGGCTTCCTCTCGAGGAAGCAGACTGTCTCGACATGGTCCGTGTGGGGGAACAGGTCGAAGGGGGTGACCCGCGTGACACGGTACGATCCCGACAGGAAACTCAGGTCCCTGGCGAGCGTGAAGGGATTGCAGCTCACCATGACGATCATCCCGGCCTCCAGCCCGGCGAGCTCGCCCGCTTCGCGGGATCCCATCCCCGCCCTCGGCGGATCGGCTATAACCGCGTCGAACCCGCCGCGCCGCCCGGCATCCGACAGGAAGGCGCCGGCGTCCTCCAGAAGCGCTTCGAAGGCGACGGCCGGGCCGAGATCGGCCGCGCTCGCCCGGGCGGCAGCGATGGACTCGGGGGACGAATCCACGCAGAGTGCCCTCGCACCCCTCGCCGCGAGCGGGACCGAGAAGGTCCCCGCTCCGCCGTAGAGGTCGAGGACGCGCAGCCCCCCGCATCCGCCCAGGGAGTCCGCGATGAACGAAGACATCTCGGAAGCGGCTCTCGTGTTGACCTGGAAGAAGCCCCCGACCGGCACCCTCAGGGTCGCACCCGCGATCTCCTCGCGGAGCGGCTCCGCATCGGCCCGGCCCTCCCAGCCCCGGCGGCCCCTGCGCCATGCCGCCGTGCCGGGGGGAAGCCCGGGGAACGGAGGCGCCCCGCCGTCGAGCTCGACCGCTGTACGCCCGTCGAGGAAGCTCGCCTTCACGGCGATCCTGCATGGCCCAGCACCCGCGTTACCCGAGAGCGCCCGCGCGGTCTCCCTTCCCCTGCCGTGCAGCAGGGGGCAGTCCCCGGCGGCCAGGGTATCCCCCCTGCGCCTGTGCAGACAGAGTATTCCGCGTTCGACCTCGAAGGTCACGCGGTTCCTGTAGCCCCTGGTCTCGACCGAGGGCCTGACCGGCTCGACTCCGGGGTGTGTTATCCGCGCCCTGGACAGGGCCGAGGAGACCCATTCCCTCTTCCACACCAGTTGCTCTTCATAGCGCAGGTGCTGCAGGGAACAGCCCCCGCACTCCCCCGAGAGCGGGCAGAACGGCTCCACCCTGCCGGGCGAGGGTGACAGGATCTCGACGAGTGAGGCCTCCCGCCAGGACCCGCGCGACTGGCCCGGTTCGCAGAGCACCCTCTCCCCGGGCAGGGCGCCCGGGATGAAGGTCACCCGGCTCCCCACGGGCTTCGCCACGCCGCCCACTCCGTTCCCCAGGGACTCTACGATCAGCTCCTCCAATCAGAAGGCTCCCGGGTCGAACGAGGCGCGTCTGGCGTGCCACTCCCTGCGCCAGGACGCGTAATCGCCCTGTGAAATGGCGTTCCTGATCTCCGCGAGCAGCCTCTCGTAGAACCTGAGGTTGTGCAGCGTGGCGAGTATGGGCGCGAGCCACTCCCTGGCCGTGAAGAGGTGCCTGAGATAGGCCCTGGAGTGGTTCGTGCAGGCCAGGCAGTCGCAGTCGGCCTGGAGGGGCCGGTGGTCGTTCCTGAACCTGGCGTTCCTGATGTTGACATGCCCGCCGGGGACGAAGAAGCCGCCTCCGCGGGCGTTCCTCGTGGGCACGACGCAGTCGTACATGTCCACCCCCATGGCGGTGAAGTCGACGATGTCCTCGGGCTTGCCCACGCCCATGAGATACCTGGGCCCGTCAGCCGGCAGGAGGTCGATGCATGCCTCCACCGCGGCCTCCATCATCGGCCTGGGCTCGCCCACGGAGACCCCGCCTATCGCATAGCCGTCGAAGCGCATGGCGACCAGTTCCCGGGCCGCGCGGGCCCTCAGGTCGGCGAACGCGCCGCCCTGCACGATCCCGAACATCGCCCTCCCGTCCTCCGGGTGGACCCTCCTCGCCCTGCCGGCCCAGCGCAGCGTCAGGGCGAGCGATTCCTCCGTCCTCTCGCGCGAAGCGGGCTGTTCGAGGCACTCGTCCAGCACCATCGCGACGTCGCTCCTGAAGGTGTTCTGGAGGGAGATGACCCTCTCCGGCGTGAGGAGGTGGCGCGATCCGTCGACGTGGCTCTGGAACTCGTAGCCCTCCTCGGTGCGCCTTCTCAGCGTGGAGAGGCTGAATAGCTGGAAGCCCCCGCTGTCGGTGAGGATGTTCCCGCCGAATCCCGTGAACCCGTGGAGCCCCCCGGCGGCATCTATGACATCCTCCCCGGGCCGGAGGTAGAGGTGGTAGGTGTTGGCGAGGATCATCCCGAATCCGTCGAGGTCGGTGACCCTGGCGGTCTTCACCGTGCCCTGCGTGCCCACGGGCATGAAGGCCGGGGTTTCGACGCTGCCGTGCGGCAGGGAGAGCCTCCCGCGCCTGGCCCTGTCGCAGGTGCGCAGCAGCTCGAAGCCCGGGGAGCCCGGCAAACCCTAGACCTCTCCCGGGGCCGGCGCGCCCTGGCCCGATCCTGTGGATGCGTCGGACCCGGCCTGCGGGGCTTCGCCCGACGGTTCCGGACCGGCAGGGGGAGTCGAGTCCGGTTCGGGCGCGGGCTGCTCCGCGTGCGGGGTTTCC
This sequence comes from Candidatus Fermentibacterota bacterium, assembly GCA_022703195.1. Lineage (GTDB taxonomy): Bacteria > Fermentibacterota > Fermentibacteria > Fermentibacterales > Fermentibacteraceae > Fermentibacter. Next base: position 4,717 of record JAKLEF010000176.1, read on the forward strand.
GCAGCCGGGACAGGTCCGGTCGACGTCGAGTCCGAGGTCGAGTCGGGAGACTGGGGCATCTCCAGGGAGCCGGGGCCGAACCCGGTGTCCTCGACCGCGGGGAAGCCGCCCGCCTCCTCGATGAGGCCAGGCACGTAGACGCCGTAGTCCTCAGCCAGCAG
>JAKLEF010000177.1 GCA_022703195.1 Candidatus Fermentibacterota bacterium
GCGCAGCTCTCGAGCCTCATGCCCGCCGAGAGCCTGTTCAGGAAGACTCCGGCGACCAGGGGCCTCTCCCCGTCGATCCTCGCCTCCCTCTCGACGATCGAGGCCAGCACCACGGCCGATTCGCCGGAAAGCCCCAGATCCTCGACCCGGGCGAGCCATGAGGAATCACGGCGTTCGAGCCCGGTGCGCACCATCCTGGCCAGGACCGACCTGGCGGGTAGCGAATCGGCGAACTCGTAGGTCTCGGGGAAGAGGAATCCCTCGAGGGATGTCAGCCCGAGTTCCGAGAGGAGCGAATCGTCGCCGGCAGCCGCCTCCAGGCTGTCGAGCGGCATGTCGAGGTGCTCCGAAAGCAGCGGGAGCGTCTCCTCGAGCCTGAGACCCTCGGGCACCGTCACCCAGTGGGTCGGCTCGGGCACGACCTCTCCGCGGGCCATGAGCGAGATGATGCTGTCGGGCTCCATCGAGGAGTCGAACCTGTACGTGCCGGCCTGGAACACAGTCGAGACGCCGAGCATCCTTGCCCTGGCAAGAACGTAGAGCCTGGACCTCACGAGCCCGGAGTCGCTGAGGGCACCCGCTATCCTGGCCGCACCCCAGCCCTCCTGCACCGTGAACAGGACCTCGCGCCCGCCCCCCGGGGCGCCCGATGCCCACGACAGGGCGAGGACGCCCGCGGCGGCAACCGCCGCCAGCAGAGCGGGCAGCAGAAGACAGGACCTTCTCACGATCGCGCCAGGTATCGCTCGAGGATGACGAGCGCCGCCAGGGAATCCGTCCTTCCGGTCCTCCTCCGGTGCTTCACGGGCATCGATCGCACTTCGGCCGAGCTTCCCCATTCCCCGACCAGCTCCACCCCGGCACCTAGCCCCCGGATCGCTTCCGCCAGGGCCTCCACCTCCATGGACATCTCGGTAGGCCGCCTTCCCGAGGCCAGGGGAAGTCCGAGGACGACGACGTCGGTACCGTCTCCCGAAAGCATCGACCTCACGCGCTCGAGCACGGCCCTGCGGTCTCCGAGGACGGGCTCCGCAGGCAGCGGGATCCCTCCTTCGAGAATAGCGACTCCGGTCCTGGCCCTGCCGTAGTCGAGTGCAAGGGTCATCAGAAGTCCCTCCTGTCGAGGCTCCTCGCCGCCCCGCGCATCGAGGCGGCGCTCACGACCGCCGTGAGAGGCACCATGAACAGGGCGCTCTTCCACAGGGACCCGGCCAGGGCTCTGCCGCTCATGCCAGAGGACAGGTATTCCCGGGTGGAGAACGAGATCACGGTAACCATGGCAAGGACGTAGCCCATCGAGGCGAATGCCGCCAGGATGCCCCCCTGGCCGCTGGCGATGCTTGCGGGGCTGTTGTCGGTGAAGCTGGGATAGATCGCGCCCATGGCCGTGTTGATGCTTGCGAGCGCACAGGACATCAGCGTGATCGCCGCAACCGTCTCGGCCAGGAACAGCCCGCCCGCGCCCATCCTCACCGTGGACAGGATCCCGGCTCCGAGCACCAGGGGCATGATGCACACGAGCGCCACGGCCCACTTGGTTCGGAGGAGCGTCCGGCGGGCGGCGGGCATCTGCAGCAGCGAGGCGAGGCCCGGCCCCTCCATGCTTATGGACGGGAACGAGAACCTGACCATCAGGGTCGCCATCACGAAACCCGAGAATGAGATGTTCATGAAGACCGCCACCCCGAGCCAGACCCTTTGCGCGAATTCCACGGGCAGTTCGTCGAGGTTGCCGGCATACATCAGGAACAGGCCGCCAAGGAGCGCGAGCTGGCTCCACTGCACGGGATCCCGGGCGAAGAGCAGCGCCTCCTTCTCGACCAGCGCCCTGGACAGGCCCCCCCGCCTGAAGACGGAGTCCCTCGACCTGGAAAGGCCGGCTTCGCCTGCCATCGAGGCATGCCTCGCCCTGAACCCGATCGCGGTGAGCGAGAGGGCAAGGGCCGCCAGGACGGCCGATTCGGCTGCGAGAATCGCCGCTGCCCTCCCGGCGTACTGCCCGGGGCCGGAGGTGCCCAGCCTCGTCAGCACGGCCCCGAAGAGGGCGTGGGGCCAGGGAGAATGGCCGGCAGCCGGGAGCCCTGCTACGAAGCGGTGCACCGCCTGCAGATCTCCGGCGCTGCTGTCCGGGATGACCAGCGCGCCGGGATCGGATCCTCTCAGGAAGACCAGTATCATCAGGGCGGACATCACCACGGCGCCGACGGCCCCCCTCCTGAGGCTCCGGATGGACCCGAGCCGCGACAGGACGGCGAGGACTATCGAGCCCGCGGCGGTGGACGAGAGCACGAGAGGTACGAGAAGCGCCAGACCGGCGACGGCCACGCCCGGGCCGCTGCCGGTGGCCTCGGAGAATGCCAGAATGACTGGGACGCCCATCAGGAGTGTCGACCAGCCCGCATAGAACCAGCTCTCGGCGGTCCTGAACACCGCCACTGCGGACGAGCGGACCGGCAGGCCGAGGAGCATCGAAGTCTCGCGCGACCTGTAGAGGATGGAGATCCCGCCTATGAGCGAGGAGACGGCGAGGAACACCGAGAAGGCCATGAATGCGGTGGAGAGGAGCCGGCCGGACAGTGCGACCCCGAACCCGGCGTCGTCCACTGCGATGAGCCTGCCGAAGAGGAAGAGGAAGAGGAAATACATCGCGGGGGCGATGACCCCGAGGGTCAGGACGCCTGCGATCAGCTTGAGCCTGTTGCACTCCCACATGGAGGCGGCAGATCCGCGGACGGATCCGAGCTTGGTCCTGAGGAGGAGCCAGACGGTTCGAAACACGCCCCGAACATAAGGGATCGGCCGGCCCGAGGCACGGAGCCGCTCGCGCAGCTATATTCGGAGCCTATCCCGTCATCCCGGCTGGGCGAATGGAGGTCGGTCCCCGATGCATGCTCTTTCACTGCTGATTTCGCTCATTGTTTCGACCGGTCCCGGTGCGGATCTCCTGCTCGTCGAGCGGGACGTCAGGACGGCCTCGGGCGAGGGCTGGTACGAGGCGCTCGACGTGGTTTTCAGGGACGTCGACTGGTTCATAGCCCTCTGTGACGATCCCGGGAGCGTCCCCGCCCCTGCGGAAATCCTGCTCGAGGGACCCTTCGACCTCGATGACCTGGTCGTCGTCCACCTGTCGCCCGGAGCTGATCCGCGCACGGCCGGCCTTCTCGGGACCACGATCTTCGAGAGAGGCGACGTCGCCATCGTATCGCTTCCGCAGGGGAGCCGGCCGATACCCGGCCTTCCAGGGACGAGGCTGGTGTCGCCCCTCAGGGTCGTCCGCGAGCGGAGCGGGGCGCCGGCCGTCCCAACGGGCGGCACTGACGGGATGATCGACGACATGGTGGCCGCTGTGAGCCAGGACAGCATCATGGCCGTGATCCAGCATCTCGAGGACTACGGCACCAGGGTCTGCGTAATGGACGGGTACGACCAGGCTGCCGCCTGGGTGGACCAGTGGTTCGGGCTGCACTGGATCCCCTGCGACCAGCAGTGGTTCACCTTCTACGGCGACCAGACGAGCAACGTGATAGCCGAGATCCCGGGTGCGGTCTCGCCCGACTCGATCTACATCATCTGCGGCCACCTCGACTCCATCACATGGCCTATGGAGGAGACCGCCCCCGGGGCCGACGACAACGCCAGCGGGTCGGCCACCGTGATCGAGGCGGCGAGGGTCATGGCTCCTTACCAGTTCAGGTACACGGTGAGGTTCATCTGCTTCAGCGCGGAGGAGGTCGGGCTCGTAGGCAGCGAATACTACGCCCAGTCGGCCTTCGCGGCAGGTGACGAGATCCTCGGCGTCATCAACCTGGACATGATCCTGTACGCCCCCGCCGGGTACGACTCGCTCTGGATCCCGTACGACTCCCAGTCGCAGGCCCTGGCCGAGGCGGTGGCGCAGGCGATGGACACATACGTGCCTTCGCTGGACGTGGTGACCGAGTACGATCCCTCGGCCACCTACAGCGACCATTCCTCGTTCTGGAACTGCGGCTACCCCGCCGTGCTGGGCATCGAGTACGACGTCGACTACAACCCCTACTACCACACGACCACGGATCTGCTCGCAAACTACACCGGATACTGGCCGTTCGGTACCGACTGCGTGAGGGCGTCGGTGGCCGCGCTCGCGTCCCTGGCCCAGCCCGTCGGACCTTCGGGCATCACCGGCGGCGGAGGCGCATGCGCATCCCTGTCGGTCTCCCCGAACCCGGCCTCCGGAAGCGCAGCCCTGACTATGCGCGGGGCCCCTGCGGGGGTCTTCGCGTGCAGGATCTACGGGCTGGACGGCAGGATCGTCTCGGAGTGCGCCCTCGATGGTGCGACGCCTCTCGGCATCGACCTTTCCGGCCTCCCGGCCGGGGTCTACGCCTTGGGATGGGACGGAGAAGGGATGTCCGGCGCCTCGAGGCTGGTCGTGCTGGACTGACGCGACCTCCGGATCAGGGCCTTCCCGCCACCATGAAGTAGCCGAGCGGGAAGGCCCTTTCCGTGCTCTCGGAGATGCGCCTAACGAACCGCATCCGCCCGAGGAGCGAGGCGGCCGACTGGAGAAGCCCTGCGATCAAAGGGCCCACCCCACGGATACACATCAGGTTCTTGGCCAGGAGGTCCGCAAGCACTTCGGGCGATCCGCCGATGGATTCGAACCGCAGGATCTCGAAGCCGGCGACGGAAGCTAAGCGCTTCAGGGCGTACTCCGTGTACCTGTAGTAGTCGTGGGGCTCCTCATGGAGCCTGTAAAGGAAGGGCGTGTCCATGACGGTCGTCCCTCCGGGAGAAAGGATGCGGTAGAGCTCCGACCAGAGCAGGCCGGGCTCCG
>JAKLEF010000178.1 GCA_022703195.1 Candidatus Fermentibacterota bacterium
GCTGTCGGGGCGGTTCTACGGGGGGTCATACGCCTCCCTCGTCACCTTCGGAGCCCTGCATACGAGCGTTTTCACCAACAGGAGGCACGGCGCGGTATTTTCCATCCTCTTCGCCGCACTGACCGCCGTCGGGCATCCACATCCCTTCAGCAGCCTCATGGTCGCCACGGCCTCCGGGTCGCTCGCGGCCTATACCGGGTGGGACCTCCGCAAGCGCAACACGATACCGCTCTGCATGGTCTACGCCTCGCTCGCGGGAACGGCGGCGTTCCTCACCTGCCGCCTCCTCGACATCGGGGTCAATACCACCCCCGTCTGGATCGGGATCCTCGAGACCCTGCTCTCCCCGGTCGCGGGCGTTGGGGCGGCTTATGCCCTTCTCCCGCTGTTCGAGAAGTTCGGGGTCAGCACCGTCAGGTCCATCGAGGAGGTCAAGAAGAGGGACCACCCGCTCCTGCTCGATCTCAGCCGGTGGGCGATGGGGACCTGGCAGCACTCGCAGCATGTCTCGGATCTTGCTTCAGAGGCCTCCCGTGCGATCGGGGCCGACCATGTCCTCGCCGAGGCCGGCGGGCTCTTCCACGACGTCGGCAAGGTCATGGATCCCAAGCATTTCATCGAGAACCTGCCCCCGGAGACCCCCAATCCCCATGACCTGCTCCATCCCAGGGAGAGCGCCGCAAGGCTCCGGGCCCATGTCTCCGAAGGGGTGAGGCTCGCCAGGAAGTTCAGGGTCCCGGGGCCGGTCATCGAAATCATCGCCCAGCATCACGGGATGACGGTCATGAGAGCCTTCTACGAGAAGGCCAGGCGAGAGTGGGAGCAGGGGGTGGAAGGAGCCTCGGAGCCCCAGGAGGCCGATTTCCGCTACGCAGGCCCCAAGCCCGCGACGAGGGAGGCCGCCATCGTGATGCTTGCCGACGCCGTCGAATCGGCCACGAAGAACATGTCGGGCGAGCCGCCGGAGGTGATCGAGGGCATGGTCAGGGAAGTCATCGAAGAGAGGGACGTCGACGGCCAGCTCGACGACTGCCAGCTCACGCGGGGCAACCTGACGGTGATCCTCGAGACCTTCCTGCAGGTCCTCCAGGGCCGTTTCCACGAGAGGGTGAAGGACTATCCCCATGGCTGACGGACCAGTCGTCGAGACCCCGGTCGGCGATCCCGGATTCGACCCGGAGGAGCTCCGGCGGATGATCTCTCCCATGATGCAGGGTGACGTCGAGATCGTCCTGGTCGATCCGGGGTACATGCGGGTGATGAACCGCAGGTACAGGCACATCGACCGCTATACCGACGTTCTCACGTTCGACCTTTCCGAGGGCGGAGCCGACCCCGAGGGGGTCATCTACGCCGACATGCGCCTCGCCCCGCCCATGGAGGAGCTCCTCGAGAGGATCTTCCACGGATATCTCCACCTCCTGGGGCGCACCCACGACACGGAGGCCGACTCCGCATCCATGGCGGCGGACGTGGCCTCCATGGTCGCCAGGGCTTTGGAGGAGGCACGGTGACGACCTCCGCGATCCTTCTGTCTTCGGGTGCGCTTCTGACCGCCGTGGCCAACGCCCTCAGGGCGGCGCTCCCAGGCATCCTGCCCGGGAGGAGGGACGCCGCGGAACGCAGGGAGACGGCCATCTCGCACCTCAGGGTGCTCTGGCTGGCGAGGTTCTGCGGCCTGATCACGGCGGGGGTGGGCATCGCCCTCGTAGCGCTCGAGATGGGCATCTCCCCCGGATTCCCTCCCCCGGCCTCGGCCGTGGCGCTCTCGATCCTCCTGTTCCTCCTGGCCGAACTGGCGCCTTCCAGGCTAGGCCACACGAGGCCCGATCTGATAAGGCGCTCGCTCGGCATCCCCCTGTTCCTGCTCCGAATGGTCTTCCACCTGCCGGCGCGGGCGATACTCGGCCCGGCGTCCGGGGACGACGGGGAGACGGGGGAGTGGGTCTTCACGCCCCCCGACTTCATGTGGCTGGAACAGCGCACCGAGCGGAGCGAACAGCACAGCTTCCTGCAGGAGAGGGAGCTGATGGAGGGCATAGTGGATTTCGCTGACAAGATCGTCCGCGAGGTCATGGTGCCCCGTATCGACATGGTGTCCATGGCCGCTGGCGACGATCTCGACCGCGTGCTGAGGGAGGCCCTGGCCGCCAGCCATTCCCGGATCCCCGTGTATCGAGACAAGATAGACGACATCATAGGCGTGCTCTACGTCAAGGATCTGCTGAAAGCCCTCTCCAAGCCGCCTTCGGAACCGTTCCGGATGGAAAAGATCCTCAGACAGCCGTATTTCGTGCCCGAGTACAAGAGGGTCGACAGTCTGTTCAGGGAGTTCCAGTCCCACAGGATACACATGGCCGTCGTGGTGGACGAGTACGGCGGAACCGCCGGACTCGTGACCATGGAGGACCTGGTCGAGGAGGTCTTCGGCGAGATCCTCGACGAGTTCGAGGACTCCGAGGCCCCCATGATCCAGTCGCTCGGCCTCGACACCTTCAGGGTCGACGCCATGCTTCCCATCGACGACCTGAACGACCTGCTGGAGTCGTCCTTCGGGTCCGACGACTTCGACACCGTGGGCGGTCTCGTCTACAGCAGCATCGGGAAGATTCCCAGGCCCGGCGAGAGCGTGCTGCTCGACGGGTACAGGTTCACCGTGGAGAGGGTGCGGGCGCAGAGGATACTGCTCGTCAGGGTGTCTCCCGAGCGGCAGCAGGAAACTCCTCCCTGAGGTGAGAGAGACAACCCCTGCCTGGGTCCTGAGGAGAGTCAGGTGGAGCGAATCCTCGCTCATCCTCACCCTCTATTCGATGGATCAGGGCAGGATCTCGGTGATGGCGAAGGGTGCCCTCAGGCCGGGCGGGAGGTTCCACGGGATGCTCGAACTCCTGGCCGGCGTCGAGGTGACCGTCTCGAGACGCGAGGGCCGGGAGATGTCCACCCTCACCGACGTTTCGCTGATCGAACCCTGCAACGGGCTCAGGGCGGACCCGGAGGCCTTCGCGCACGCCTGCCTGCTCTCGGAATGGGTGCAGGGCCTCTTCATGGGAGGGGAGTCGGCCGGTGCGGTCTACGGGCTTCTCGGGACTGCCTTCTCGACCCTGCCGGAGAGCCGGGCGAAGTGGGCCGTAACCTGCGCCTCGGTGGAGACCATGCTCAGGCTTGCCGGACACGGCATGGAGATAGATGATTGCGTGCGCTGCGGCCTGCCACCGGAGGGCTCGGAGACATGGAGCCACCGGGAAGGCGGGATCGTCTGCGCGAAGTGTTCGATGCCCGGAGAGACCGCCGTTTCGAAGGGCATCCTCGAATTCATAAGGACATGCCGGAAATCCGGCTTCGAGACCGCCTCCCGCACCAGGCTCTGGAAGGGCGGCTTCCGGGCATGCCACGATTTCATGCGGGACTTCGCACAGGCCCACAACCAGTCGGGTTTGAGGCTTCGCTCGCTCGGCGTACTGGAGGATCTGGAACATGGCGCCGTCTGACGACCTGATGAAGAAGATGGTTTCCCTCTGCAAGAGGCTCGGTTTCGTGTTCCAGTCCGGCGAGATCTACGGCGGGCTCCAGTCGGCATGGGACTACGGCCCGCTGGGCGTAGAGCTCAAGAAGAACATCGAGTCGAGCTGGTGGGACTTCATGGTCAGGCGCCGCGCCGACGTGGTCGGAGTCGACACAGCCATCATCACGCATCCCGACGTCTGGAGGGCCTCCGGCCACGTCGAGAACTTCCACGATCCCCTCGTGGACTGCAAAAAGTGCAGGGCGAGGTTCAGGGCCGACCAGATCGAGGGCACGAAGTGCCCGGAGTGCGGCGGCGAGCTCACCGAGCCCAGGGATTTCGGCCTGATGTTCCGCACGATGATGGGCGCGGTCGAGGATGAGGCCGCCGAGGTCTATCTGCGCCCGGAGACCTGCCAGTCGATCTTCGTGAACTTCAGGAACATCGTCACGGCGTCCAGGCAGAGCCTGCCGTTCGGCATAGCCCAGATCGGCAAGGCCTTCAGGAACGAGATCACAGCCAGGAACTTCGTCTTCAGGTCCCGCGAGTTCGAGCAGATGGAGATGGAGTACTTCTGCAGGCCAGCTGACGCCGACAGGTTCTTCGAGTACTGGAAGGGCGAGAGGATGGCATGGTACCTGTCCCTCGGCCTCTCGAGGGACAGCCTCCGGTTCCGCGACCACGCGAAGGAGGAGCTGGCCCACTATGCCAGGGCCTGCACCGACATAGAGTTCGCGTTCCCGTTCGCCCCCGGGGGGTTCGGAGAGCTCGAGGGCATCGCCAACAGGTCCGACTACGACCTCTCGGCCCACATGAAGGCCAGCGGGCAGGATCTCTGGTTCATCGACCAGGTCGCGAACGAGAAGGTGGTCCCGTGGGTCGTGGAGACCTCCGGCGGCGTGGGGCGCACCATCCTCGCCGTGCTGCTGGACGCCTACCACGAGGACGTGGTGGACGGCCGCGAGCGCGTGACGCTCAGGCTGTCGCCGGCCCTCGCGCCGGTGAAGGCGGCGGTGCTGCCGCTCTCCCGCGCCCTCGAGGGGAAGGCGGCCGGGGTGGCGGACATGCTGCGCCCCCATCTGCCAGTGGGCTTCGACGTGACGGGATCGATAGGCAAGCGCTACCGACGCATGGACGAGATAGGCACCCCCTTCTGCGTCACCTACGATTTCGAGTCGGAGAACGACGGAGCCGTCACGATCCGGGAGCGGGACACGCTCGAGCAGGTCAGGGTCGGGGTGGACAACCTCGCCGACCTCCTCCTCGACT
>JAKLEF010000179.1 GCA_022703195.1 Candidatus Fermentibacterota bacterium
ACCCGACGCCCCTGATGGCCCCCTTCTATGCTCTCTTCCTCGGGATCTGCGTCGGTGACGCGGGATACGGAGCGGTTCTCGCCCTGGTCTCGGGTCTCGGGCTGCTGTCGGCCCGGCGCAGGGGACAGAGGAACCGGCTCTTCGGAGTCCTCTTCCAGGGCGGCCTGGCCGCGATGGTCGTCGGGGTCTTCTTCGGCGGCTGGTTCGGGATGGACAGGGCGCTCCTGCCGGCCTTCCTCGCCGCGCCTGCGCGCCTTCTCGATTCCCTGGTGCCGGGAGGCGCCGCCTACAGCACCTCCATGCAGTTCCTCTACACCACGATGGCCCTCGGAATCGTGCAGCTCCTCGCCGGCGTCGTCGTGAACTTCGTCAAGCGCTGGAAGGCGGGGGAACGGCTCACCGTGATCCTCGAGCAGACGGGATGGATCCTTTCCACCCTCGGGCTCTTCCCGTGGCTCTTCAACCACTACCTGCTTGTGGGTGTCCTCTACGACAGCTCGGGCCCGCTCGACCGCGTCTTCCTGATGAGCCTCCTCGTCGGCGCGGTGCTCATCTTCGTCATGGGCGGCCGCGAGGCGAAGGGTTTCGGGAAGGTCGGGCTGGGCGCCATGGCCGCCTACGGCATAGTGAACCTGCTCGCCGATGCGCTGTCCTATTCGCGGCTCTTCGCCCTCTCGCTCTCCGGCGGCATCATAGCCACCGTCGTGAACCAGATCTCCCGCATGCTGCCGGGCACCGACATCCCCGGGGTGGGGCTCCTCATCACCATCCCCGTGCTCATAGGCGGGCACCTCTTCAACATCGCGATGTCCGTCCTCGGCGGTTTCATCCATACCGCGAGGCTCCAGTTCGTCGAGTTCTTCGGCAAGTTCTACGAGGGGACGGGGACCCCGTTCTCCCCGTTGCGCTACAGGCCGCAGTACGTAAACATCGTCCGGAAGAATCCCGAAGGGGGTAGCAGGTGAACGAGTTCCTGTCATACTCCGGTGTCGCCATGGCCGCCGCTCTGGCGGGCATAGGCTCCGCCATAGGCGTCGGAATGGTCGGCCAGGCGGCCGCCGGAGTGCTCAGCGTCGATCCCAAGAAGTTCGGGAAGCTCCTCCTGCTCGTTGCCCTCCCGGGTACGCAGGGCATCTACGGCTTCGTCATCGCGTTCCTCCTCCTGCAGAAGGTCACGGCACAGACGGAGATCACCTCCTCCTTCGCCATGCAGGCCTTCCTGGCCGGGCTCCCGGTCGCCTTCGCGGGGCTGCTCTCCGCCATCCACCAGGCCAAGGTCGGCGTGTCCGGCGTGGCCCTAGCCTCCAAGCAGCCTGCGGATGCCACCAAGGGCCTTATCCTGGCAGTCTTCGTCGAGTTCTACGCCATCCTCGGCTTCCTCGTCTCCTTCCTCATGCTGCCTTAGGCGGGCGGGATGTCTCTCGAAGCCATCGCCGAACGCATCAGGGAGGATGCCGCGAAGGAGGCCGCATCGATCGCCGGGGCTGCCGATGCCGAGCGCAGGGAGGCCCTGGATGCCGCCCGGAGGCAGCTCGAGGACGAATTCGCGCGGAGCCTCGACAGGATTTCGAGGGAGGCCTCCGAACAGGAGGCGAGGCTGAGGTTCCACGCCGCGAGCGAGGCCGGCCGTCTCGTCGAGAACGAGAAGAGGATGCTCCTGGACCGGGCCATCTCGAACGCGGTCGACAGGCTTGCCGGACTCCCGCCGGAGCAGTACGGCGAGCTCATCTCCTCGATACTCGCATCCTGCACCATGACCGGTGATGTCGAGGTGTCCATCTCCCAGGGCGACGAGGACAGGATAACGCCCGCCCTCCTGGCCGGGGCCTCGGGCGGGGGCAGGAACTTCCGTCTGTCTCCCGTACGGCACGCCGGCAGGGGCGGTGTCGTCCTGACATCAGGCGGAGTGAGCCTCAACGCCACATTCTCCATGCTAGCCTCGCTCGAGCGCGAGCGGATCGTGATGCAGCTCGCCCCGCTCGTCGCCGACGCCGCATCCGGGACAGAGGGATGAGGAACCTCTACCTCTTCCCGAACGGCAGGGTCGGCGCCCTCGAGAAGGACCTCCTGAACGCGCGGACCTGGCAGATGCTCCTTTCCGCCGCCGACGGGGCCGAGGCCGCCAGGCTCCTGGCCGACACCTGGTACGGGAGGTTCCCCGGCCTTGCGCAGGGCTCCTTCGAGTCGGTGTTCGACGCGGCCCAGGCCGCCACCGAACAGGAGCTGGTCGAGCTGGCCGAGGATCAGGGCCTGATCAGGGGGATACTCCACAGGCGCGACGCCAGGAACGCCCGATACATCTGGAAGGCTGCGCTCTGCGGCCCTGTCGGTGCGATTCCCGAGCTCGAGAGGCCGGGGATGTTCGAACACTCCGTGCTCGAGGCGGCGCTCGCGGACGAGGGAGCGCGCTCCCTTCTGCCTAGGGCGATGGCGTCTGCAGCGGAGAAGCTCTCCGGCATGCCCTCCCCGACGCCCCTCGAGATCGACTCGGTGCTCGACGCCATGGCAGTCGAACTCGAACTCGAGGAACTCCCGGGCATGGAGCCCGGATTCAGGCGCTTCCTCGAAGCCCTCGTGGACATGAGGAACCTGATGATCTGCCTCAGGCTCGTCGCATCGGGCAGGAAGGCCGGAATCACCCCAGGAGCCCTGTTCCCCGGCGGTTCGGCCTCCCGTGAGGCACTCGCGGCAGCCGCGCTCGAAGGCACCCTCCCCGACCTCGTGTCGGAGACAGGGAACCTCGAACGGCTCGGGCCGCTCGTGCGCGAAGCCGTCTCCTCGAGGTCGTTCCTCGAGCTGGAGCGCGAATCGGACAGGATCCTCATGGACATGCTCGACGCCGGGTCCTTCGAGCTGTTCGGCCCCGCGCCCCTGGCCGCATTCCTCCTCAAGAGGGAGATGGAGATCTCGCACCTCAGGATCCTGCTCTCGGCGAAATCCGCCGGGATCGACAGGGCGCGCCTCCAGCGGCGCCTCCCCAGGGGGTAGGCACTCATGCATGGGCAGGGCATCGCGTTCATAGGCGACCCGGACTCCTCGCTGGGCTTCAGGGCCCTGGGGGTGTCGGTCTCCAATCCCTCCGGGGCAGAGGAGGCAGCCAGGGCATTCAGGAACGCCGTGAACGGCGGGGCGGCGGTGATAATCGTGACGGAGGCCGTGCTCGACCATCTCCGGGACGAGATCGAGAAGACGGCAGCCAGGGCAATACCGGCGGTCATCGTGCTGCCGGGGATCTCCGGTTCCGCGGGCCGCGGCGGAGAGACCATCAGAAGACAGATAACGCGAGCAGTGGGCGTCGATCTCATGGCCGAGGACAGACAGCCCGCGGAGGGTTCCAGCCGATGACAAAGGGCACCATCAGGAAGGTCGCCGGCCCGCTGGTAGTCGCGGGCGGCATGCCCGAGGCCAGGATGTACGACGTCGTGTACGTCTCGGACATGAGGCTCCTGGGCGAGATCATCGAGATCAAGGGCGACTCCGCCTCGATCCAGGTCTACGAGGAGACCTGGGGGCTGGGGCCGGGCGACCCCGTCTTCAGCACCGGGGAGCCACTCTCCCTCGAACTCGGGCCCGGTCTCCTCTCCTCGATCTATGACGGGATACAGAGACCTCTGGACAAGGTCAGGGAGAAGTCCGGAGACTGGATATCGAGAGGCGTCAACATCCCTGGGCTCGATCACGGGAAGAAGTGGGAGTTCAGGCCGACGGCCCGCGCGGGCGACGCGGTTTCGGGCGGGGACATCATCGGCACGGTGCCCGAGACGGAAGTGGTCGAGCACAGGATCATGATCCATCCCAGGGTGTCCGGGACCCTGTCCTGGGTCGCTCCCGCCGGTTCGTACACCATCGACGAGGTGGTGGCCAGGGTGAAGACCGCCCAGGGCGGGGAGTCCGAGGTGAGGATGCACCAGAAGTGGCCTGTGAGGCAGGCGAGGCCGGTCCTGAGGAAGATGGCGCCCTCCGAGCCCCTGATCACCGGTCAGAGGGTCGTAGACGCCTTCTTCCCCCTGGGCAAGGGCGGTACGGCCTGCGTGCCGGGGCCCTTCGGCAGCGGGAAGACTGTCATCCAGCACCAGCTCGCCAAGTGGGCCGACGCCGAGATCGTCGTCTACGTCGGCTGCGGCGAGCGCGGCAACGAGATGACTGACGTGCTCCAGGAATTCCCCGAGATCCTCGACCCCCGGAGCGGCAAGCCCCTCATCCTGCGAACCGTGCTTGTCGCCAACACCAGCAACATGCCCGTCGCGGCACGCGAGGCCAGCGTCTACACAGGCATCACGATAGCCGAGTACTTCCGCGACATGGGCTACTCCGTGGCGCTGATGGCCGACTCCACCTCCCGCTGGGGCGAGGCGCTCCGCGAGGTCTCGGGCCGGCTCGAGGAGATGCCGGGCGAGGAAGGCTATCCCGCGTACCTCGCGACCCGGCTCTCCGCGTTCTACGAGCGGGCCGGGAGAGTGATCTGTCTGGGCACGGAAGACCGCAACGGCTCGGTCACGGTTGTCGGTGCGGTCTCGCCACCCGGCGGGGACTTCTCCGAACCCATCACGCAGAACACGCTTCGGGTGGTTGGGACGTTCTGGGCCCTTGACACGAACCTTGCGTACCGCCGCCATTTCCCGTCCGTGAACTGGATCAAGAGCTACAGCCTCTACCTCGACTCCATCGGCGATTGGTACGTGCAGCACGTTGCCCGCGACTGGCGGGAGCTGCGTGAGAAGGCGATGTACCTCCTGCAGAAGGAAGTCGA